>CBAAAA010000034.1:0-12135 GCA_964658695.1 uncultured Solirubrobacteraceae bacterium
CAGTATCACCGCATGCCGGTCTCCTCCCGGCGCAGGTTCGATAACGAAACGGGAGAGAAGCGGAGGTGGTTCAAGAATTTCGATCAAAGTCAAAATCCTGGGGTATTATGTTTTCAACGGCTTAGGCGAGGTCCACGAGAACTTCGGCTACCTGGGCCGCTGATCCGTCACACCCTGCCATCGATCTGCCACGGCCATCTATGAATCGTCGAAATTTTCTGCACTTAGCGGCGGCTGCCCCGCTCCCCTTACTGGCGATACCGGCGAAGTGGAAAGAGTTGCCTGATTACCGGATTGTCAATCGAACGAAGTCCGCAAAGACAACCTTCACGGGACTACCCGGCCCTTTTCCGGGCCGCTACGTGCGTGTGCATTCGGAGAAGGTAATCGACGTAGCCTCAAACCAGATTGACTTGCCCACCGTTCACACGATGCTGTCAGCCGGGATGCGGCAACTCACCGGGACGTCGGACGATCGCGATGCCTGGAGCCGGTTCATTTCGCCAGACGACGTTGTTGGCATCAAGGTGAATTGCTCCGGCGCTCCGACCATCAACTCGAATCCGGAACTGGTTGCCGCGATCATTCAGAATTTGCAGGCAGTGGGTGTACCTGCCCATAACATTTACATTTACGATCGATTCGGCGATCAGATGCGGATTGTCAATTTTGAAGCCCATGTACAGCCGGGAGTCAAGACAGCGGCTGCCGAAAACGGCAATGACGGGCGTGGATCAATCCTTGGATACGATCCTTTCACTTACGTCGAGGTCGACTTTTTCGGTGAAGATGACACACGTTCCAATCTCATCCGGCTGGTGTCTGACAGATTCACAAAGGTGATCAATGTTCCGACTTTGAAGGAGCACCGCGCGGCGGGCGTGACTGGCTGCCTTAAGAACATGGCTTATGGGAATTTCTCAAACGTTGCCCGCTCTCACCGCTGGGCGAAAACAAACACCTACTCATTTATCGGAACACTGGCTTCTGTCGATACCCTCCGGTCCAAGACGGTTCTGAACGTGGCGGACGGGATTCGAAGCATCTGGCACGGGGGCCCATTCTGCCAAAGTCCGCGCTTCCTGTTCTATCCGAAGGAGATCGTGGTGGGCACTGATCCTGTGGCGATTGATCACTATCTCATCGAGATGGTAGAAGCCAAACGAGAAAGGGAAGGAGCGGTGTCGCTGTTCAACCGGGATCCTGAGCACATCAAGGCGGGACCCGAGTTAGATCCCAACTTCAACAGCTTTATCCGAGAGCCGGGTCATGTCCAGTACGCATCGACGCTGGGGCTCGGGGTTTTCGACACAGGCAAGACAGACGGAGCACTCATTTCGTTGTGAGCCTCTTCAGTGTCGCTTTTCTGTTGCCGTTCATTTTCTGGAGCGGCGGACCGCAATCGGCTCCGGTGCTGATCCGCGCAGGTGTTCGCAAAATTGTGGCGCCTGCCGATCAGCTTTCTGCCTGGAGAGCCCAGTCAGCCATTGATGTATCGGCGGCTGACCCGGCAGCGTATGAAAAGTTAGCCGCCCCTGGCACCTCGTTTAAATCCAGCGTTGCGTCCGCAACACGGGAGCCGTGGGTGATATCAAACGGTTGGCACTATCTGCGCAAGCCGAACGGCCATTTCTTCTACGAAGCACCGGAACAATCCGCGGCACTCGCGGCGGCTGAAGCGTTTGTGTTTGCGGGAGAAGCCATGATCCACACCGATGACGCGGGATTGCCGGTCCTCAGGTCGATGCTGGACTTTCTGGCTGCGGTTCCGCACGATCAGCTGAAGCCGGTTGCGGATGTGGCCTTCATCGACGATGGTTCCGCGACGGCAGCGGAGTGTCTTAACCTGCTGATCCGGCGTAACATCATGGCGGAATCCACCGCCGCGGCCGCAAGTGAACCCAGGCTGCAGGTGGTGCTCGGCTCGGCAAGCTATCCAAAGAAGGATGCTTCGAATCCGGCGGTGTTTGCCCAGCAAGTCCGTGAGCACCTCAGCGATGAGAAGCGTTCCTTAAGAATTTACGGGAGCAATGTTGTAGTTGGCCGGCTGGCAGCAGGCGGCGGGAAGACAAGGGTATTTCTGATCAACTACGGGGCAGGCAAATACTCGATTGAAGGGTTACGCTGCCGTGTTCTCGGTCACTATTCGAAAGCTCATCTATATGACCCTGAGCTTGCGGCCGGACAGCTCAGCGACCCGCTCTTCGACACTGACGCTACCGAATTTACCATTGCGAAACTAAAAACATTGGCGGTAATTGATTTGACTAATTGAGCATTTGCCCGTAAGTAAGAATTGACATAGGCCGGTGATGTTGAAATAATGACGGACAGTTTACTCGGCACACTCCAGTTTTGAGTCTTAAACGGCGACTCCGTGACCTTGATGTCCTGGACTCGGGTGCGTCGATCTGAATCAAGTCCCGATACAGGAGGTGCTTGTGGCACACCGATATCTGAGCGCTGCCGTGTTTGCGCTCCTGCCTTCTTCTTACCTGTTTGCTCAATTAGCGAACACCACTTCTTTGGTCGGCGACATCAGCGATAGCAGCGGCGCCGCGATGGCCGGCGTCACTGTGGTTGCGGCTAATGTTGAAACAAACGATACATACAAGGCGGTGAGTACGTCGGACGGTCGTTACACTGTTGAATTCATCAAGAACGGGCGCTACAGCGTCACTGTTACTCAACCCGGCTTTCAGTCGGTCACGAAAGACAACATCACGGTAGATGTGAACCAAACGGTCCGAGCCGACTTCACATTGACGGTGGGGCAAGTGTCTGAACATGTCGTTGTCAGCGGCGGCGCACCTCCGATTTCGACCGATGACGCCAGCGTTCGTGAAGTCATTAGTGAGCACTCGGTGGCTGAACTGCCTTTGAACGGCCGCGATCCATTGCAGCTTGCAACCACTGCGCCCGGGGTGCTGCCCGGACAAAAGTCTCCCAACGGAATTCCACCCGGCGAGGATTTCATCGGAGCAGGAACGCGGGAGATTCAAAATAGCATCTCCCTGGACGGAATCTCGATCGTAAATAACTTGATTACCACGGCTCCGTTTCATCCATCGCCGGACGCAATAGGCGAATTTGAGGTGCAGACCGGGACTTACGGAGCACAGTATGGGGCTTACCTGGGAGCGCACCTCAATCTGATCAGTAAGAGCGGAACGAACGGCCTGCACGGAGCGCTTTGGGAATTCTTCCGCAACGATGTGCTGGACGCGAAGAACTTCTTTCAAACCGCCGCCAGTCCCAAGCCGCCGCTCCGTCAGAATCAGTTCGGGTTTGAACTCGGTGGTCCGGTTTACATCCCCAAGCTCTACGACGGACGCAATAAGACCTTCTTTATGGCCGATTATGAAGGCCTTCGTCTGGTCAAGCAAGTGACTCAGCTGGATACCGTGTTGACATCGCAGATGCGAACGGGGGATTTCTCACAGGTTGCGAAACAGCTGAAGCCTGTTGAGGGCGAGACATTTCCTGGGAACATCATTCCACCTTCTCTGCTTTCGCCGCAGGCGCAGAAGTTACTGCAGTACATGCCGCTGCCGAATCTTTCCGGCATTACCAATAATTACCAGGCAACATTCCCGAATAACGATCGGTTTAACCAGACTGTTGACCGCCTGGATCAAAACATCGGCGATAAGACGCGATTGTACTTCCGCTACGCACTCAACAACGAACAGTATTTGACCGGGGCAACGGGACCGTTTAATTTCACGGCTCTCCCCGTTGCGACAACCAATTGGGTGGGAGGTTGGACCCAGACGATCTCGCCGACAATCGTGAATGACTTCCGCGTCGGACACCAGCATCTCACCACCAACGCATTGAATTATTGGTATCAGAATGACTTAAAGTCGGCAGGCTCCAGCCTCGGCATTCCCGGATTTACGGGTGACACAACTTATCAGGATCCGGGCATTCCGTCCATTTCAAACACCGGGCTGATGAGCCTGGGCAATGGCGGAACGAATTGGTTTCAGTTCGACACCTCCTGGCAAGGGACCGACGCTCTCACTTACAGCCATGGTCCGCACACTATTATCGTGGGCGCCGAACTGCGTAAACTGATTACCTCGCGATCAGCCGTCAACAGCCCCAACGGACAATTGAATTTCACCGGTTTCTACACCGGTTACACGGGAGCTGACCTGATGCTCGGCCTGGTGCAGAGCGTCACGACGCCCTCGCCGGAAATCAGAAATCAAGTAGCCGAATGGCGGGATGGTTTCTTCATCGTAGATAACTGGCAGGCGACTAAGAAGCTGACCCTGAACCTGGGCCTGAGGTATGAGTTGCCGACCGTGCCCTATACGGTGAACGGTTTCGCGACGGAGTTGAATCAGTCGCAGACAGCACTGATTCCAAGCAATGCCCCTCAGCCTGGCTTCTCACTGATCAATCCCAATCACAAGGATTCCGCGCCTCGAATTGGGCTTGCATATCGCGCAACGGACAAGACCGTCATTCGCGCCGGCTACGGGATCTATTACAATCCGAACCAGACGAATAGCTTCACTTTCCTCAGCAGTAACCGGCCTTTCAGCGCGATTGAAAGCTGCACTGCCACGGCGGCTACGCCCATCTCGCTTTCTGATCCGACGCCGACTTCTGCCTGCGGCGTTTCGAGCGTTTTCAGCGTTATCACTCCTAATCGGAACCTACCCACGCCGTACATGAACCAGTGGAGCTTCGGGATTCAGCAGGGATTGTGGAGCAATGCGGCGCTCGACATACAGTACCTGGGTTCGCACGCCGTCCACCTGGACCGCAGTTATTACAACAACACACCGCTCCCCGGGTCGAGGGCAAGCGTTGCGTCGCGACGGCCGAATCAGCTGTTCGGCGACATACGGACGATTCAGAACGACGAGATAGCCAACTACAATGGTCTCAGCGTGGAATTAAGGCAGCGGCTCAGTCACGGCGTTACGATGCTGGCGTCGTATACGTGGTCGCATGACCTTGATGTGTCGACCGATTCGAACAATGGCGGCTATCCGCAGAATCCATATAACTGGGGGGCGGACTATGGCAACTCTGCATGGGATGTTCGTCACCGGTTTGTGGCGAGCTTTACCTACGCCTTACCCTTTCTACAAAATAGTTCGCATGCGGTCTTAAAGCAAACGCTCGGCGGGTGGCAGACCAACGGCATTGTCACGGTGCAGAGCGGATTTCCGTTCAACGTGACCGTGTCGGGAGATCCTGCCAACACTGGCCGCAGCAACGAGCGGCCGAATTTGATTGGCACCGCGAGTTCCGATTGCGGTTCTGGTCACGTGACGAACTGTATCAATCCCACTGCCTTCGCCGCCGCAGTGCTCGCTTACGGCAACTTCGGGCGAAATGTGTTGTTCGGACCAGGGCTGTACAACGTCGATTTCTCAGCTTTCAAGAACTTCCGTATTGCGGAAAGATCCACTCTGCAGTTCCGTTCGGAGTTCTTCAATCTGCTGAATACACCGGCTCTTAGCAATCCGAATGCGACGTTCGGGGCGTCGAACTTCGGCACCATCACCTCCACCAAGCACGACAATCGCGAGATACAGTTCGCGCTGAAATTGCTCTTTTGACAGGGAAAAGTAGATGCTTAACAAATTGATTCGCAAGTTCAAGAGCCCAAGCCGGGGCGTGAGTCGCCGAGATCTTCTTCGAAGCGGCACGGTGGCAGGTGTTGTGGGAGCGTTTCCAGCCGGGGCTTCGGTTGCGGCAGCGAAGGCCGCCGCCAAGAACTCGGAACCGGAGGATATGGCGGCAGCGAGTACTGCGCTGTATAAATCAATCGGCGTTAGCCCTGTCATTAACGCCCGGGGAACGTTCACCATCATCACAGGTTCGCAAAGCCTTCCCCAAGTCAAGCTGGCGATGAATGAAGCGTCGCGCAATTTCGTTCAGATGGACGAATTGATGAATGGAGTCAGTGCGCGACTGGCCGAGATCACGGGTGCGCCCTGGGGGATTGTGACCGCTGGTTGCTGTGCCGCGCTAACGAACTTCACTGCGGCGTGCATTGCCGGCGCCAATCCGGAGCGTATGCAGCGCCTGCCGAATCTCACCGGATTGAAGAGCGAGGTGATCATTCCGGACTATTCGCGCAACGTCTATGATCACGCTATCCGCATGCTTGGCTTGAGCGTTATCGAAGTTAAAACTCCCGAAGAGATGCAGGCCGCGTTTACCGAGAGGACGGCGCTGGTCTACATTCTTGCAGGACCTGGAGACGAAGGGCCGCTGGGGACAGCAGCCGTGTCGAAGATGGCGGCTCAGCACAATGTGCCTGTTATAGTGGACGCCGCCGCCGAAAATCTCACGATTCCCAATCTGCACCTTGGACGCGGGGCCACGGCGGTTGCTTACAGCGGTGGTAAGTGCATGCGTGGACCACAGGCTGCCGGCCTGCTGCTTGGGGATAAGAACTTACTGCAGGCGGCTTGGGCCAACAGCGCTCCGCACCACGCGATTGGTCGCTCCTTGAAGGTCGGAAAAGAGGAGATTATGGGGATGTTAGCCGCCGTCGAGACTTGGCCGAAGCGCGATCACGAAGCGGAATGGCAGGATTGGCAGGCGCAACTAAGCCGCATCTCCGGCCATGTGACAAAGGTCAAGGGCGTCACCACCCGCATTCAGAATCCAGACAGCCTGTCAAATCATACGCCCACGCTGCACATCGAGTGGGATGCTACCCAGGTCGGTATCACAGGGCAGGAGGTGACTAAGCTTTTACTCGACACCGAGCCAAGAGTCGTGTTATCGGGCGGTACTGGCGTGCGTCCCGATCGCATGAAGAGTTCCGTCAGTGTGACGCCTTGGATGATGATGCCCGGGGAAGACCGGATTGTTGCCGAACGAATCTCATGGGCTTTGACGAATCATCCGCACTATGAGAATCCGCCAGTGCCTCAGGGGCCGTTGGCGGAAGTAGCGGGCCAGTGGCAGGCGACACTAACCTTTGCCCGGGGATCCGCGGAACACTCATTGATTTTTGAGCAGCACGAAGATCATTTGCTGGGGACGCATCACGGCGAATGGGTGGCTGGCGATTTAACCGGCTCGGTCACCGCCAACCAGCTTCACTTCCGCAGTTCGCAGAGGATAGAAGGACAGCTTCTCTCGTATGAGTTTGCGGGTACGGTGGACGGCGACAAAATGTCGGGCACGGTCAACCTTGGGGAGTATGGAATGGCAACCTGGGCTGCGGAGCGGCATCAATACACAGCTCCGTACGGGATTCCACGGCCTGTCAAGAAGGCCTAGCTTAGTTAAGTTGGAGTTAGTGCTCTTCCTGCCCGTGCCTGGCCGGGTTCAGGCCGTCCCAACGCGGATCGCCGACGGCACGATAATTCTTCGGCAGGCCGCGCCAGTCCGGCCTGCTGATGCCATTCAGATCATAGACAATCTTCCCGTTGCGGACTGTCATCTGGCATTCGAACCTGGTTGCGCCGTCCATCCGGGCCCCATACATGTCAGTGAATCCGAAGTGGCCGTGCTCCAGACTGAGGACCGCTACATCGGCAGGAGCTCCCACGGAGAGATTGCCCAGCTCTTTGTGGTTTATCTCTTTCGCTGGATTCCAGGTGGACCATTGGATGATGTTATCCGGGGTCATGCCTAGCGCCAGGAACTTACTCATCACGTTCAGCATGTCCTTCATTCCAGCGTTCATGCTGCCAATATGTAAGTCTGTTGAGATGGAATCCGGCAGGAAGCCCTGCTGCAGGGCGGCGGTTGCGACCTCCCAGGAGAAACTGCCGCCACCATGTCCGACATCGAAAATGACACCGCGTTGACGTCCGTCAATCATGCCGGAGTTTATCCTGCCATCCGATTTCAGTTCGTTTCGCAGGCCGGAGTAACAGTGTGTATAGATATCACCCGGCCGTAATTTCTGAGTAAGCAGCACTTCAATGGGGCGCTCCGGCTTATTAGCTCCAAAATCGACCATTACCGGAATGTGGGCTTCGGTGCCCGCTACTACCGCATGTTCAACCGGCGTCCACTCCGGACCTGAATAATGAGCGGTTTTGACGCCGACAATGATATCGGGATACCTCTTGGCCAGGGCGGCGAGCGGAGCCGGATCCATGTCCGCGAGATTGTCCTCGTACTTGGGCCCGCGCATTCCAGCACCGACTATATTCAGGAAGGCGAAAACACGTGTCTTCGAACGGTCAATGACATGAACTTTGAAATCTTCGAAATTCTTGTAGCCTGAAGACCCCGCGTCTGCGACCGTCGTCACTCCAGTGCGGAAGGTGAAGTCGTCCGGCCAAACGCTATTATCGCCGGCATAGGAGCCTTTTTCGCCAGTGCTCGCATAAGCATGAACATGAATGTCGATCAAACCCGGAGTGACGTAGAGTCCCTTAACGTTTACCGTCTTCAACGCAGAAGCGGGATCAATATGTTCGCTCACCGCGGCAACTTTACCGCCCTTTATTGCGATATCGCGGATCGCGCTAAGTTGATTCGCGGCATCAACCAAGTGGCCTCCAGTCAGCAGCAAATCGTATTGTTGCTGCTGTGCGAATACTGTTCCGGCGTGAAGGGCCGCTAATAGGGACAGGGAGGAGAATAGCTGACAGAGAGATGAAATTCGCAAGAATTGATCATATCGGAGCCACGCCACGAATTCTTGAAGATTGCGATTTTGTCTGGATGTTTTTCTCTCTGCCAAACCGGCGACTGCCCGACAAACCCGTCGAGTAAATCAGGAGTGCCTGTCCTCGTGGCAGGTCTGACACCCGGTTGGAGCGCCGTTCTTCTGATGGCAGGCAACGCACCCTCCCATCGTGGTGACGTTTGTGACTCGGCTCATCACGTCCATCGAAGCAACGTCACCGTGACAGGGACTGCAGATCACGTGAGCCTCCAGATGTGTGCGGTGGCTCCAGAACACCCAATTCGGCAGGCGGTAAACTCCTACCCACGGCACCTCTTGCTTATTTCTTGCGTATTCGCTCAGCTTCTGTATTGCAGGCTTGTCCTTTGCGACAGAAACATGGCACTGCATGCACTTCCCGGTTGACGGCAGCGTCATGGCTTCGCCCGGATCAGGGTTTGGATGGCACTCGCCGCACTTCAGTGCAAGCGCCACATGTTGCTTATGGCTGAAAGGAATTGGCTGATCCTGGGCGGAGACACTCGCCGCCAGCCAGAAAAGAAGCAAGCACTTCAAGTAAGACCCTGATGGATTAGAATCTCGCCCACTGCCCGGTTCGCTTCATCGATCGCCTGATTGGTGAAGGCGGCGGCGCCCGCATCGGAGTTTGCGATGCACACCCGGCCAAAACGTTTTCTGCCGGCTACATGTGGCCGCTGTTCCTGGGGAACGTCCGGATCCGCAAGCGTATCGTATGTGTAGGCATAACCGTACGGCCAGCGATTCACGGTGATCGCCAGTATGTCGTTCGCCGCGTCGAAGCCGCCCGGCGACAGAATACGGTTCAACTGCTTCCGGATCTCGAGTTCATGCTGCTCGAAGGTCATAGTGAGCAGTTCCTGTTGGCCTGCGCGGTTCTGCTCTTTTCTCGGCAGTCCAGGCTTATTCGGATTCCGCACCATATGCACCAGAATCGGCTCTTCCGGTTTGGTAACGCCGCTATAGCCGCCCGCCATCGTGCCCGGGTCGAGTTCCAGATCCTGATAGTACATGCAAGGCGAGCTGATGTTCGAGACTCCGAGCTTTTGAAATGCGGTCCACTGGCGTAGCAGAACGTTGGTGTACATCATCGGAACTTTCACCGGATATGCCAGCGCTTCCTTTTGCTTTTCCGGGATCTCTGGTATGAGTGCCGGAACCAGTGCGTTGTAACAGGCAAGTATGCAGTAACTCGCGCGCACCACGTTTGTCTTGCCGTCCCGTAAGTAAGCTATTTTGACCGACGTTGCGTGTTCCGGATCCTCGCTGTCATGCCGCACTCGCACAGCAACACTGCGGAGACGCATTCTCAGCTTTGATTCTTCGCGATCCAGTTGGTCATACGAGATCTTGGCCTGCACGATGGTGTCCATCGACTGCTTCCCGGGCACCGCTGCGGGAATCAACCTCGAAACCAGTAGCCGGGCGATGGATGCGTTCCCATCCGGGAAATGAAGAAAGTACGACCCCTCATTGAAGCTTTCTTCAAACTTCAGATGCAAGCCATTGAAGCCCGGCGCCGCGTTCCGTGCAGCCTCCAAAGCCGGCATGGTATCCACCCGCTTGTTATTGCGGCCACCATTGCCCATGAAGAAGGGTAGAGCATCCGGACTCACCTTCGCGACATCGCGCAAAAAATCCAGATGACTGATGCCGGCGAGTTTACCAATCTTTTGCTCAGCGCTCATCCCAGACAGATAATCCGGGTTCTTCCCATAAAGACGGATCAGGTCCCGGCGCGCGGCATCGGAAAGCGGCGCCTGGGCAAAGAAAGAGGCCTGATGTGGATTGCCGGGCACCAGACGATCTTCACGAAAATGCTCTTTGTCGAAAAACGTCGCGTGGCGCAGATCGTACCGGTCCAGTTGGCGGTTTGTGATCTCCTCTTGTCTCGAAACCTGTATGCCAAGTTCTTCGATCAGCGACTTCGCGGCATAGCTGTAAGGATAGGGCGTCGCGATGGCCATGGTTCCGCCATAACCGATAAAGGTCTTGCCGTCATGAGTAAACTGGTTCCGCTTGGCGTGCCCGCCAAAGTCATCATGGTTATCGAGGATCAGAATGCGACTGTCGGGCCCCAGAGCCGTCCGGTAGAAATGCGCGGCAGAAAGGCCGGAGATTCCTCCGCCCACAATCACCAGGTCGTACTCCTCCGCGACATCTTTATCGTGAAGCGGCAAGTCGTTATATCTGCCCTCGCGCATCGGACCGAACGCCGCGATCGCCTCAGGAAAATTACCGCGAAGACCCGAGCGCAGCGGAGGAAAGTTCTCTGATGTGGCCGTGGAGTTCGCAGCTGAGTCGATCGCAGGCGCACCGTCAACCGTGGTTGCCGCTGCTGCGCCAGCGACCCCAATCGCTACGCCGTTGAGGAAATCCCGGCGAGCGATCGGGCGGTTCATTCCCAATAATTCAAACCCGTTGGACATGTTGCCCTTGATCGATAAACAGAGTTGCCCGCCAGTATACGACAGCACCGGGGCACGCCGAAGCGATCGGAGCGCTTGCCTGGCGAACGAACCTCCTGTTGACATACCTCAGCTGTTCCTATAACTTATGAAAACGCCCCGACACGCACCGTCCACAGCGTCTCTTGCGCCAGCCCTGTCGCTCTAGTCAAAGTCTTTCGCAGCGAAAGCGGAGATCTAAGCATGGCCCTTCCGAAATACTCGATAGCAGCATCGCTCTTCTGCATAAGCTTTGCGGGAGGGTTACTAACGGCCCAGACAACCGGATCCATTCGAGGAGTGGTCACCGATAGTTCCGGCGGTCTTGTTGCGGGCGCGACGATCCAGGCCGTGGATGTCGATACTCAGTCCTCGCGCTCAGCCGGTAGCAACTCGACCGGACAATATGAGTTCCCAGCTCTGCCACCGGCTCACTACCGGCTGACGATTTCAGCTAAAGGCTTCAGTCAATTCTTGCAGCCGACCGTCGATGTGACGATCGGGCACGTCGTGGTGGTCGATGCACAGCTGCAAGTGGGAAGTGTCAGCGAAGTTGTCACCGCCACCGCCTCTGCCGCACTCGTCGAGACCACGGACACCCAGCTCGGCGCAGTCGTCAACGAGCGGGCCATTACCGAACTCCCGCTGAACGTGCGCGACACTTATCAGCTTCTCCTCTTGCAGCCGGGCGCCTCGCAACAGGGAGCGTCGGCAGAGTTTTTTGGGAGTGGCGGTGCGGGAGTTGTATCCGTTAACGGCGGCCGCGAGCGAGCCAACAACTACATGGTGAATGGCGGTGACGGGAACGACCTTTTCGTCAATGCTCCTGGGGTTGAGCCTTCCCCCGATACCGTGCAGGAATTCCGGGTCATCACAAACGCATTCGATGCCGAATATGGCAGAAACTCCGGATCCATTGTCAATGTCGTGACCAAGTCCGGAACTAACCAGTTTCATGGCAACGCCTACGAATTCTTTCGGAACAATGTCCTGAACGCCAGGAATTACTTCGATACGCGGAAGGCACCCTACCAGCAA
>CBAAAA010000034.1:12145-18018 GCA_964658695.1 uncultured Solirubrobacteraceae bacterium
GATTCACACTCGGGGGACCCATCAAGAAGGATAAAACCTTCTTCTTCACTTCGTATGAAGCACGGCGTATCCGGCAAGGTATTTCGTCTGCCGTGGTCACTGTCCCCACTCTCGCAGAGCGAGCTGGTGATTTCTCAGTCGGAGGCACTGCCTCTCCTTTCTCGGGAACGCTATCGAGCGCAACCCTGGCGAACCAGTTGTTGTCACGCGCAGGTTGCAGCCAGGGTCTGGCGTCAAGAGGCGGCGCTGCCTCGCTCTCGGCCGCCGCCACGGGCGCGAGCGTTCCTTGGCAGTCCATCTTTCCCGGCAATATTATCCCGACTCAGTGCTTCGACCCAACGGCAAACGACTTACTACAACAATTTGTTCCACTCGCAAATGTGGGTTCAGACTCCTATCAAACGGCAAGAAAAGAGATTCTGAGCGTCGATCAGTTTACGGAAAGACTGACTCATAGCTTCAATGAGAAGCATCGCATGGATGCCTATTACTACTTCAATGATTCAGACGAGGTGGATCCTTTCGGCGGTCTGTATGGCGGCGTGAATCTGCCAGGTTTTCCGCTTGCAACAGCCATCCGCAACCAACAGGTCGATATCAATTACACCTGGACTCCAAACGCGACAACGGTGAACGAGGTTCGGTTCGTTTTCTACCGCGAGGGAAACCTGACGAATCTCCATCCAGTCCGCACAAATCTGCTGCAGGACTCCTGTAAGACCGTGCCCGCCAACCAATGCTTTTCAGATCCTTCCAATCCGCACCTTGGAATTACGCCGCAGTTAGCGCCGAATGACCAGGGCGTACCGAATATCAATGTTGCCGGAGGCTTCAGCATCGGCACAAACTCGGGCCCGACCGGCGAAATCCCGCAATTCGGCAACACGTATCAATGGTCCGATAACTTCTCGAAAAATGTCGGAGAACACGCCCTTAAATTCGGCGTTGATGTCAGGCATATGCAATTCGACCAGTTGATCTTGTATGAGGCGGATGGATCATACAGCTTCGGGGGCCTTTCTCCCAATTCGGTCGGCTCCGAAGACAATTTCTCGAATTACTTGCTCGGCATCCCCGACACCTACAATCAGGGCGGCAACACTGTTCCGCAGTTACCCTGGAAATTCCGCGGGAACGCACTGTATCTTTTCGGCCAGGACAGCTGGAAGATCAAGCCAAATCTGACCCTGAATTACGGTCTGCGCTGGGAAGTAAATACTCCATTTGCCATGAATGAGAACATCCGGAATGTATTTCGTCCCGGCCGACCGAGCCCGATATCGTGTCAGTTATTGCCCACCAATCCTTTGGTCGCAACGTTCGGCTCCACAAATTGTAACCCCGGCGCACCAGGAGACGCTGTCTACCCGCTGGGCCTTGACATTGCCGGTTTGGGAGGCATTCCAAAAGCGGGTACGACGACTTACTGGAAGTCGTTTGCTCCTCGCATGGGTCTGGCGTGGAGTCCGAATGCGCACGACGGATTGCTCGGCGCCCTGGTCGGTGGCCCCGGTAAGTCGAGCATCCGAATGGGATGGGGGATGTTCTATAACCCGGTAGAACAATTAGTGCTCGAACAGTTTGAAGGAGACCCCCTTAGCGCAACGACAATCTTGAGCCTGCCGACGTTCAATACGCCGTTTCTTAACCAGAGCGGAGCCATCTCACCGAACCCTTACGGGGGCGGATTGATTCATCCCAGCGGGGCGAACGACCTCTCCCTTTTTCGGCCTTATTTGCTTTACGGCACGGTGCAACCCCATCTGCCGTCGCAGTACTCCGATCAGTACAACTTTACTCTTCAGCGGCAGATTGGCGATAGCTACCTTCTTCAGATCGGCTACGTTGGTACGCAAGGACACCGGCTTCTCGGAAGCTATGATTTGAATCCGGCAAATTCACAGACCTGCCTCGACCTGAATACTATTTTGGGTTCAGGAGCGTGCGGCCCTTATCAGGAGGACGGATCGTTTTCCATCCCTGCAAACTCTATTCCAGCCGGGGTGACTCTTCATCTGCCGTACGGCTCCGTGCCGGCCGTCACTGGCCCGAATAATCCCGCGATCACTCTGGTAGGCTTGCGACAATATTCGTCGCCCTTTTGTCAGCCGACCACTGGTGCAGGCTGTCCGCCGGACGGCATTCCTGTTTACTCCAGTATCTTCGCTCAGGACACCGTGGCGTGGTCAAATTACAACGCCTTGCAGATTAGTTTGGAAAAACGTTTTTCCAGAGGACTGCAATTCAATGTTGCTTACACGCTGAGTAAGTCGTTCGACAACGCGTCCAGCTTCGAGGGGGAACTCGATCCCTATAACTACGGTAAGAGCTATTCTGCATCCACTTTCGATCCCTACCACCGCTTCGTCGGCAGCTTCGATTACCAGTTGCCGGTACGAAAGATGCGCGGTTTTGCCGGCGCTCTATTGAATGGCTGGAGCACGTCGGGCATCTTGACGCTCCAGAGCGGCCTTCCCATCCGGATCCTTTCGGCGGATGATACCGAGTTGATGAACAGTTACGATTTCGAACCGGCGGGCGAGCCTGACATGACGGGTCGTTTCAACACGCGGGGTCCCAAGACGTCAGGATGCGCTACGGGCACGGGAGCGGCGACAGGTGTTCCTTGTTCTGTTGTTACCGGCCAGTATTTCAATCCGAATCTCTTTACAGACGGACCACTCGGAGTCATTGGAAATAGCCCGCGAACTCTCTGCTGCGGACCAGGGATCGTGAACCTCGACGTTTCAGCATTGAAAAACACCAAGATTACAGAACGCGTCCAGGCGCAATTGCGCGGCGAGTTCTTCAATGCATTCAATCACGCGCAATTCTATAATCCGGACGGCAACTTCTCCGATGGATCGAATTTCGGCAAGATCACTCAGGCAAGAGATCCCCGCCTCATTCAGGTTGCGTTGAAGCTACTGTTTTGAGAACCCCAAATGAGCGATTTTAGTGACAAAGAATTAGGATTGAACCGGCGAATCACGCGCCGTGATCTTCTCAATGGCGCTGGTCTGGCCATCGGCGCGACGTTGGCTGCTGGCATCGCTTCGCCACAGGGCGTTGAGCCGCAAAACGCACCGACTTACTATCCGCCCGCACTGACAGGAATGCGTGGGAGTCACGAAGGTTCTTATGAGGCTGCGCATCAGCTCCGCGACCGGCACCCCCTGGATCCGTCGTCTTCGGCCACCGATACCGGCGAGAGATACGACCTCGTGGTTGTGGGCGGAGGGATTAGCGGTCTCTCGGCCGCCTACTTCTTCCTGCAAGAAGCCGGACGATCCGCGAAGGTTCTCATTCTGGACAATCATGACGACTTCGGCGGACATGCAAAACGTAATGAGTTCCGATATGGCGGAAAGCTGCTGGTTCTGAACGGCGGCACGCTCAATATTGAATCGCCCCTACGCTATAACCCGCCGGCAAAAGAGCTCCTGAAAGGCGTCGGTCTCGATCTGGATCGCTATGTCTCGGCTAACGCGGAAAATCACAAGCTCTATTCGTCCCTGAATTTGAGAGCCGGATATTTCTTCGATAGGCAGACATGGGGACAAGACTACCTGCTCCGCATGGAATCCGAACGGCGGTCACACAGCGGCTTCAACTCAAGAATCGTTGAGCAAACCCCACTGTCGCCTCAGGCACGTCAGGACTTACTACGTATTTGCGATCCGCACCAACCGGATTACATGCCGGGCCTCTCTTCAAAAGAAAAGAAGGAGCGTCTGGCCAAAATCAGCTATGACGATTACCTGCTAAACGTAGCCAAGGTGGGTAGGCAGGTCCTCTGGTTTTTCTCGCGGATTCCGGAAGGATATTTCTGCGTTGGAACCGATGCCACGCCTGCGTTGTTCTGCTGGGAAATGGGTCTTCCGGGTTTCGCAGGATTACAGCTGGATCCGACGCCGGAGGGCGTTCTTGCGGATCTTCCCGGCGGTCAGCATGGACGTCAGAAAGCGGCTGGCGGGGGGGGTGAAATTCATTTTCCGGACGGCAATGCCACCGTTGCGAGACTGTTGGTTCGATCATTGCTGCCGGATGCGGTTCCTGGCGCCAGTATGGAAGATGTCAGCACCTCTCGCGTTAACTACGCACTTCTGGACCGTGAAGGGCAGCCTGCGCGGATCCGCTTAAGCAGCACGGCCGTGCATGTTCAACATGAAGGCGATCCATCCACTGCCAAGAGTGTGGCGGTCACTTACGTCGCAAACGGAAAAAGTTATCGCGTGCAAGGTGCGCATTGTGTACTTGCCTGCTGGAACATGATGATTCCGTACATCACGCCAAACCTTTCCGCAGCCCAGCAGGAGGCTCTGGCCTTTGGTGTGAAGGGGCCGATCGTCTACACGAATGTGGCGATCCGAAACTGGAAGGCTTTTCAGAAGCTCGGGGTCAGAAGTATCAGTTCCCCTACCATGTATCACTCGGAGATGGGACTCGCCGAAGCAGTAAGCCTAGGCGGTTTGAAGGCATCCGCCAGCCCCGAAGAGCCGATCGTTGTTCAAATGGAGAGATGCCCCGGTGCGCCTGGTAAGCCGCGGAAGGAGCAGCATCGAATTGGTCGTGCAGAATTGCTCGCAACTCCATTTCCAGTGTTTGAGCGCAATATCCGCGATCAGATGGCGCGCACGCTCGGCCCCGGCGGTTTCGACCCGGCAACCGACATTGTCGCGATCACGGTAAATCGCTGGCCGCATGGCTATGCGTATACTTACAACAGTTTGTACGACCCGCTGGACTGGGTCTTCACCTCGACCGATGACCGGCCCTGTGTGAAAGCACGCCAGCGCTTCGGCCGGATCTCAATCGCAAACTCCGACGCTGCCGCTAGTCCTCACACTGATGCGGCTATCCTCGAAGCGCACCGGGCGGTCGCGGAGCAGTTGGCGGTTCGCAGCACCTGAACTCCGAAGCTACTGCACCTTGCCAGCTGAATTCTCGAGCAGAACGTTCGAAAAAACGCCTGTATCCGGCTTATCCGGCAGGTGGGAGCAGAAGCCGATCCCTACATAAAAAGGCTCTTCGAAATGAACGTTGATCGGCGGCCCGAACTGATGCATGGGCTCACCCCGCAGGCTGATGAACATCGCAATCTCGTCACCGTGCTTTTCAATCCCAATGCGCTTTGCGTGGACGCCGTTCAGACCGCCCCCAAAACGATATTGCAGATCCGTAATCAATGCGCCCTTCGACGGCCGCTGCGCCAGATGAATCATGCCTACCCCATGCTCGCCAACCATCGCCTCTGCTGAATCATCATTGAGATCCTGCCGGATGATCAGTACCACCTTGCGATCGCCGTAACCATTAGGATCAGGAAACGTGCCGTCTCCGGCGAGCGACAGATCGCCACTCATCTTCTTCCACAGGAACCGAAACTCGTCGCGTGAATACCAGATGTTGTAACCAGCCGAGTTGATCGTGTATTGCTTCGTGTTCGCGTCATAACTCGCGCTGCCCGGTACCAGCGCACTGCCAATGTCAGATTGGCCGTCAAACACGCCGATGGGGGTGTTGAAATTCTTGCTCGGCCGGTGAAAGTCTGCTGGCGGCGGCACCTGCTTGTGCGTGGCGGAACCAGGTTGCGCCCAGTCCGGCACCGTCTGTGCAGATGTGGATTTGGCCGTTGCGCGATCCTGCGCCGATCCCATCTGTGGGGTCGCCCAGAGCGTGAATAAGAGGAGTAATGCGGGGCGGCAATCCCTCGCAAAACGCAACGTGTAGTTTCCCATCTCACAGAACATTATCAGATCGGAAGGGGGGAACTATGTTGCGGGGAGATTTGTTACCGTTAAGCGTTCAAAGCTGTCGAGATGCGCGTCATTGCTTCATCAATCTCGCCTGTGCTGCCGAATCCGATCGTC
>CBAAAA010000035.1:0-17982 GCA_964658695.1 uncultured Solirubrobacteraceae bacterium
GGGCTGTCCGGTTATACGGGTGTTCTGATTTCGCAGACGGCCGTTCCGTTATGGCATCGGTCGTACCGGACGACTCCCATTCTTTTCCTGGCTTCAGGGGCTGCGGCGGCTGCTTCGTTCTTCGAATTTTTTGAGCTGAACGAATACGAAGCGAGCGCGGTCGAGCGGTTCGGGTTGATAGCTAAGGTTTTGGAACTTGGCGCGACATTAGCGCTCGAGGCGGATGCCAGCCGGATTGAGCGAGTGGGTCGACCTTTGAAACAAGGGTTTAGCGGCTTTCTCTGGAAGAGCGCCAAAGTGCTTACAATTGCCAGCGGCGTGATTTCGTTGCTTCCAGGTAAGTCACGGGGCAAGCGGGCGGTTGCGGGACTGTTAGGGACGGCAGCGAGTCTATGTGTGCGATTCGGAATCTTCCATGCCGGTAAGGCATCTGCGCGGGATCCGCGCGCCACGTTTGAGACGCAGCGGATCGCCCGGGCGGAAGCGGCCGGGCCTGAAAGCAAAACGGGCCCGAAAGGACTGGCAGTCGCTACGCTGGAATAGAGCCTTTGCGGATGACGCTCTCCATCACATCGGAGAAGGTGTCGATTTCTTCAAGGGTTGTATAGACGTTCGGCGTGACGCGAAGGCCCTGAAACTCACCCGGGCGCACGATTGCCACGGTCCAGATCCGGTGCTTCTCCCAGAGATAGCTTTGGAGTTTCTGGGCTTCAAAGCCCTTCACGCTAACAAAGCCGATCGCACAGGACATCTCAGGATCCTCACTGTTCAGGATACTGACAGCGGGGAGTTCACGCAGGCGATTTGACCAGCGCTTGCGGAGGTAGCGGAAGCGTTCCGCTTTCCGTTCGGCCCCGATGCTCTCGTGGAAGTTCAGAGCTTCGGTGATGGCATCGCGTTGGGACGCCGGATGGGTGCCGATCTCCTCAAATTTGCGAATGTTGTCCTGCATGGAATCCGGCGCGGGCATCATGGGCCAGATCTTCGGGATCTTCGATTTTCTTACGTAGAGCATTCCGGTTCCGATGGGCGCCAGCACCCATTTATGCAGCGAAGTTCCGTAGTAGTCGCAGTCCAGGTCGGCGTGTGTAAATGGAAACTGCGCAAAGGCGTGTGCTCCATCGACGATCACTTCAATGCCGCGTTCCCTCGCCATCTGGCAGACCTTCTTTACCGGGAAGATCTGGCCGGTGAGGTTGGTGATGTGGCAGATGTGGATGACTTTGGTTTTCGGCGTGATGTTTTCTTCGAGGCGCTTCGCGAGGAAATCGAGGCTGGGCGGCGGGACGGGGAAGCTGATTTGCTTGAGGACGATGCCGTCGCGCCGCTCGCGTTGCTTCCAGGTGGTGATCATGCGCGGGTAGTCCTGGTTGGTGGTGAGGACTTCATCGCCGGATTTTAGTTCGAGGCCAAGCTGGACGATTTCGAGAGCCTCACTGGCGTTGCGCGTGATGGCGATCTCTTCCGGATCACATCCGAAGGTGCGGGCGAGGCGGCGGCGAACTGTTTCGACACCGGGATCGAGCACATTCCACATGTAATAAGACGGGCTGAGATTTTCGATTTCGAGATAGCGTATCTCGGTGTCCATGACGATTTTTGGCGCCGGGGACACGCCGCCATTATTGAGGTTGACCATGTTGCGATCGACAGTAAAGGCGTGCCGCACGTTAAACCAGAAGTCTTCGTCGCGGGCAACGGTGTCCGCAGCTCTACCGGTGACGGCGTCAGTCGCGCGTTGCGCCCGCAACAGGGAGTCGGACTGAAAGGCAGCGGCGATGGCCGCGGACCGGCCGAAGAAATTTCTACGATTCATTGAATAGGCTCCAGAGTAAATGCAAAGTCCGGGCTGCCCATGGAAGTGGCGAGCCCGGATCCGGTAAGAGAGTTGCGGGGGTATTAAAAGAACAGTCGAACTCCGAGTTCCACCATTCGGGAGAAGTTTGCCTGAGAGCTGATGACGCCGAAACTACCCGAGCCATAGGCGGTGCCGGGCGAGTTGAACAGCGGAGTGTTGAAGGCGTTGAGCAGGGCGGTGCGGAATTGAGCGTTGTACTTTTCGCCGAACTTCACGTCTTTGAAAAGTGACATATCCCAATTGGCTTGGCCGGGTCCCCGGAGGCCGAGGGTACGTGCTGTGTTGCCAAAAGTGAGAGCGGGCGCCTCGCTGAAGGCCGCGGGATTGATGTAGTCATTCAGGCGTGATTCAAGACTGCCGCTGGTGCCTGCCGAGAGGCCAGTCGCATTCGGACGTTGAACGTCATAGCCGAACTGGGAATTGTTGTCGGTGCTTTGGGTGATGTTCAGCGGGAAGCCGGTCTGGTAAGTACCGATGGCGTTGAAGGACCAGCCGCCGACTACGTAATTTACAAGGTTTCCAGAGGAACCCAGGAATTGCTTGCCCTTGCCGAAAGGCAATTCATAAGACAGGGCGGTGGCCCAGCGCAGGGGCGTGTCGTAGTAGGCGGGGGACCATTCGGCGGCGACATTGTAGGGGTTCTGGGGCACGCCGGCGTTACCGCCATTCAGCGAGTTGCCGGGACCGCCGGACCCTTCATCGAAGGTACGAGACCAGGTGAAGGTAGACAGGAAGGTGAGGCCATTACTCAAACGTTTTTGCGCCTTCACGATCATGGAATCGTACTTGGCGTGATCCTGATCGCTCAGTTCGAGTAAGACTTCGCCGAATTGCGGATATGGCTGGAGTAACTGGTACTGTGGGACGGTCGTTCCACCGAAGTTACTGGAACTACTAACGGCGCCGTGCAAAGGATTCGCGACAGGGTTAGTCAAAGCGGTGTATCCGAGTCCGAAGTAGGACGGGTTGAGAGCATTGATGTTCAGGTTGCCGCTCATGGTCGTTAAGTGAGAGGAGCGGGAGCCGACGTAACCGACTTCGAGGGCTATGCCACCGGGCAACTGTCGCTGTACATCGACTGAAAACTGCTGCACACGCGGGGATCGGGCGTAGGGGTCGGGGATGGTGATGCTCTGTCCTATCCCGGCCGAAGTGCCAAGGCTGCTGCCCGCAGGCTGGTTGAGACCGTTCGGAAACGGATCGCTGAGGCTGTCACGGAATGTCGCGTAGCCATTGTTGGTGAAGGTGTTGGTTGTGGTTGCATAGTAGCCGGGAGTCTGAATGGGAGCGCCGAGGCCGAAAGGCGGGGCCCAGTAGAGGCCATAGCCGCCGCGGACCACCGTTTTGTCATTTAACTGCCAGGCGATACCGGCGCGCGGTCCCCACTTACTCCAGTTAGGATCACCGGTACTTACTTTTGAGCCACCCTGCCCCGCGTATTCGACTACACCATCCGTTGTCAATCCGGTCACGGCGGACTGTATCGGGCTGGGAATGTTTGTCGCAAAGCTGGTGACCAGGCCGTTGTTCGATTCTTGCAGGCCCGACTCGTGCTCCCAGCGCAAACCGAGATTTAGAGTGATTTTACTGCTTAATCGATAGTCGTCCTGTATGTAACCGCCGTAGTAACCGGCGTAATCGTTCAGGTAAGTCGGGACGGTAAGGCTGGCCTGATAGGGGAGCCCGATGAGCATGTCCGCGAGATCGGCGCCGCCGGAGCCAGAGACATTCGAGGACGCGGTGGAGATGCCATTGAAGGTGAACCCGCCGCCGCCGGTGCCATAGTCGAGGCCCGCCGTGTGAATGCGACGCCAGTCAAAGCCCGCGGTCAAATTGTGCCTGCCGAGAAACTTGGAGTAGCTGGTGGAGAAGTTATACGAATAGTGTGTGTAGTTGAAGTCGTTGTTTGTGCCCAGGCCACCGAGACTGTTGTAGACGTTGGACATGTTGACCTGCGGAAACACGGGCGAAATGACTTCGTTTGTGAAGGTGGGACTGAAGCCGAGGGAGGCGAGACTGATGCCGGAGCTCACCTGGTACCCGTAATTCGGAAAACGGTTGAAGCCGTATCTGACATTTAACACCGAAGTAGGGGAGAGTGTGAAGGTGTTGTTCAGCTGGGTGGCATTGACGGTTCGCAGGAGACGCCACTGATCCGGAGAGGAAAGGGTATTGAAGTAAGTGTTTCCCGGCTCGAGAGAGAGGTAACTCAGGTAGCTCAGGTTGGCGTGCCACCACTGGGTGAAGTTCTCATCCACTTTAAATGTGGTCTGGTGTGCCCGGGCTGGAAGACTGCTGGGCGCGGTGAGATCGGCGTCGCCGTAGTAGCGGGGAGTCGATGTTGGATTCACCAGGGTAGCGGCGATTGCCAGACCGACCGGATTCAGGCTGGTGGCAGGAATGATGTTATTCGGGAATGGCGTTCGGGAGACAACTGCGCCGGTAGTGGGATTGACTACGGTGGTGGATGGGTCGTAAATAGTAAGTTGCCCGCCGGTTGGGGAAAGAGTTTGCGAGAAGTTCCCGACACGTTCGAGGGCGGTCGGGGTGTAAGTGGTCGCGGTGTAAGACTGTGTGTCGTCGTAACCCTCCCTGGCTATCCAGAAGAAGGTCTTATTCTTGCCGTCATAAAGCTTCGGGATCCAGACGCGGCCGCCAAGCGCCAGCGCGTAGGTGTAGTTCCACTGCGGCGGAAGCGCCACGCCCGCAGCGTTGTTAAAGAAATTATTGCCCGACCAACTGGTCTGACGGGTGCTGCCATAGGCGACGCCGTGATAGTCGTTCGCTCCGGATTTCAATAAGGTGTTGAACATTCCGCCACCCGTGCGGGCCATGCTGGCGTCGTAAGTATTGGCTTGTACTTTTACTTCCTGTACGGCTTCGATGCTGGGAATAATCATGGCCCGATTGTCGGCGTCGGTGATCGGTACACCGTCCAGAAGATAGTTGTTGCCACGAACGGGTCCCCCGGCGATAGAGATCTGAGAGGAGCCGCTCTGGTCTTCCATGCGGTTGTAAGCCGGGTTGCCAGCTGGTGTGACATTGGCCGCTACCCGGGACAGCGTGAATGGATTGCGCCCGAGATTGGGAAGGTCGACCTGCTGCTGTTCGTCCAAAACCTGACCTTCCGAAGCGTTAGAGTTGTCCACCAGCGGGACATCTTCGTTGACAGTAACGCTTTGACTAACGTTGCCCACCTCCAGCTTCATGTCCACTGTGAGGAATTGCTGCGTGCCGAGGGTAATTCCTTTTTGCTCGAATTTCTTGAAGCTCGGGGCTTCTGACGTGACGGAATAGGTACCAGGATCAACGTCACTGAAAACATAGGTACCGTCATTATTGGTGACGCTTGAGCGCTCGACGCCAGTGCCCTGATTTAACAGGGCGACTTTGGCTCCGCTTACTGCGGCGCCCTGCGCATCGGTCACCGAGCCCCTGATTCCACCTTGATAGGACTGCGCCCTTACAAATAGCGTGATTGTGCAAAGAAGAAGTGCGCACCGTACAAATTGCCACGCGATGCGACGCGCGGAGGTAGATAGTTTTACTTGCATCCCAAAGTCTCCTTATTCAGCTCCCTGGCGTGACTTACAGGTCAGCCATTTGTCTAATTGCTCGAAACTTGGAGCACGATCCAGGACAGGGGGATTTGTACATCCCGGTTTAAGCGTCTCGACCAGGAAAACGCGACCGCGTGGTAGCGAAACTATTTCAGATTTGTGAAGGAGTATAGCATTTACAAAGTACCCGGCGCAAAATCGACATCCAAAAGTCCTATGCGAACGGAATGTTCTTCGAATCCAACTGTTATGCTGTTTAACGGAATGATCTTTGTTCATTCCGGCCAATCTCCCTGTGCGAGAGGCGTTTGTGCGTGTACGATTTTACTCCTGTTTGCTCGGTTTGGCGGCTATGGCAGCTGCTGGCCAGCCCGACGATCCCGCGGGCGCTCCATTGACGGTGGTGCTCGACTATGAGCAGCCGCACTCCTCGTCTTCGTTCGAAGCGATGCAATCTGAACTGAAAACGATCATGAAGCGCGCCGGCCTTAGGCTGGATGTGAAAGATAAGGCCTCGCTTGCACCAAACACTCAGTTTGGCGGCCTGGTGGTTTTCAAGATGGCGGGCCGTTGCGATGCCACTCCGATTCCGATAGAGGCCCTTTCTGACGAACGCGGGCCATTGGCAATGGCGTACAGCTCGGACGGTGAAATTCTTCCCTTCGGCGAGGTGAAGTGCGACCGCATTCGGGAATCTTTGCAACGCACACTTGGACGCGGGCTTCCCTCGGGCAACGATCGGTCAGCTTACGGAGCGGCGCTTGCGAAGGTGATGGCGCACGAGATCTATCACATGCTGGCGCATGACGCGCACCACACAAAGTCGGGACTTACCAAGGAGAGTCTGTCGTCGCATGACTTGCTCGACCGGGGAGCGATTTTGCCAGATAAGGCTCTGGAACAGATCCGCCGCAGTCTGAATGCGAGCAATTAGTCGTTAAAACATCTGCCTGAGACGTCCTTTCCAGTTTTGTAATGCCCCCAATGGGTGATACACTGCACATATTCACTTTCTAAGCGGCCGCCCCGTTGACGGTGGCCCTGGCGGCTTCTCGAAAGTGTTTCAAAGCGGTGGAAGCGCTCCCTGTCGCAGCCTCCATTCTCTCTACAAAGCTATTCCATAGCGGCACACAAAAGTGCCGTCTGATCCAGAACTGTAGATAACCTCGAGCGAGGAGAACCCATGTCCCCGATTTTGACTGCTGAACAAAAGAGTGATTTCGTCCGCCGCGGCTTTTCGCGCCGGAGCTTTGGACGGCTTGCCAGTGTGCTCGCCGCCGGTTCGACGCTACCGTTTTACAGCGAACATGCATTAGCGCAGCTGTCGATGGTTCGCAACATGCCTTCGGATGCCGTGAAGATCAATGCGAATGAGAATCCGATGGGCCCGAGCCCTGAGGCCGCCGAAGCAGCACATAACATCATAAAGAACGGCGGCCGGTACATGTACGAGCAGACGTACGGGCTGGCCGAAGCGATCGCGGGCGTCGAAAGCCTGAAGTTCGACAGCATGAAGCCGAAGAACAACTATGTTGAGATCTTCGCCGGGTCGAGTGCGCCACTGCATCAGGCGGTACTTGCATATTGTTCCAAAGATCGCCCGTTCGTGAAGGCGGATCCGGGCTATGAGGCCGGAGAGCGGGCGGCTAAGTTCATCGGCGCGAGTGTGGTGAACGTTCCGCTCCGAAAAGGAACTTGGGATCACGATGTGAAGGGTATGCTGGCGGCAGCTCCCAACGGCGGGTTGTACTACATCTGCAACCCGAACAATCCGACCGGGACTTTGACCAGCCGGCAGGATATTGAGTACCTGGTTGCCAACAAGCCCAAGGATGCGATCGTAATGATCGACGAAGCGTACATCCACATTTCGAAGGACGCCGTGATGTGCAGCGACATGGTTGCGCAGGACAAGGACGTAATCGTGCTTCGCACGTTCTCCAAAATCTATGGAATGGCGGGATTGCGAGCTGGGGCTGCGTTCGCAAGACCTGACATTCTTGAGAAGTTGACGCAGTACAGTGCGGGCGCAATGCCGATTACAGCCATGGCTGCGGCGACCGCCAGCGTGAATTCGAAGACTCTCATTCCGGAGCGGCGCAAGATCATTGGCGATATTCGTGAGGACACGTTTAGCTGGCTCACGTCTAAGAATGTGGATTTCATTCCGTCACAGAGCAACTGCTTCATGATCAATGTGAAGCGACCGGGCATGGAGTTCTACAAAGACATGGCGGCGCAGAGAGTGTACATCGGGCGCGTGTGGCCGGTGTGGGCGAACTGGGTGCGTGTCACCGTCGGCAGCAAGGACGATATGGCGAAGTTCAAACAGGCCTTCGCGAAATCTTACAACGCCTAGATCAAACGGCTACTTTGTAGACCGACCCATACCTTGAAATTTCGCTTTCGCTACAGTTGGCGCAGGCTGGCGGGCGATCTGTCTGGTGGAGCAATTGCCGCATTGATTGCTCTGCCATACGGTTTGTCGATGGCCAGCATGATGGGGCTGCCACCGGTGCTTGGGCTGGTGACATCGATCTCGACTGCGCCAGTAACGGCCTTGTTGGGACGCAATCCAGTGCTCATCGGCGGCGCTGCGAGTGCGACGGTTCCCTTCATTGCTCAAGCGGTCCGGCTGCAAGGGCCTGGTGGCGCTGCCAAGGTTTGCATGGCGGCATCAGTGTTCCTGATGATGTTCTGCGTGCTGAAACTTGGGCGTTACATCCAGCGAGTGCCGCATGCGGTCGTCACAGGCTTCTCCTGCGGCATTGGCGCGATGATGATCCTGTCGCAACTGGGCGTGCTGCTCGGCGTGCGCGCGGTTGTCGATCGGACCTCGAACAACATGTTGTATCAAAGCTGGCAGGTGCTGCGATTGATTGGATTGACTCAGCCGAGCGCTTTAATTATTGGCAGCGTGGTGATTGCGGTGGGGCTGTTGTGTGCCCGTTATGTTCCGCGCGCTCCTGCGCCGCTGTTGGGAGTGTTGGCTTCGGTTGCGGTGGCGGTGATTTTCGGTCTCCATCAACGTGAGGTAGGGAAGTTGCCGCTGGAAGTTCCGCCATTTGCGGCGTTTTCGTGGACGCCCGCCGATGTCGCCCGCGTGATTCCTTCGGCGTTCGGGCTGGCGTTTGTTTCGGCGGTGAATCTGCTGATCACGTCGCGAGTCGTTGAACACTTTCGCGGGCGGCACCGGCACATGTCGGTGGACGATGCGGATGCGGAGCTTGGGGCTTATGGCGTTGCGAACATGATTGCCGGGGTGTTTGCGGCTCCGATGAGTGTTGGCATTCCGGCGCGGAGCCTGGCTGCGGTTCGGTGCGGCGGGACGACGCGGATGGCAAATTTATTCCATGGCGTGTTTATCCTGGCGGCTATTGTGCTGGGCTCGCGCTACATTTCACACATTCCGATTCCGGCGCTGGCGGGCGTGACGGCGTACATCGGGATCTGTCTGCTGGAGTGGGGCACTTGGCGGCGGCTGCCGCGTATGAGCCGGACGGATGCCTTGGGATTTTTGACGACGGCGGTTGCGGTGCTGGTGATGAATGCCGTGCTGGCGGTGGCGATCGGATGTTCGTTCTATTTGATCCGGTATCTGTTTGAGCGCATGAAGCCGCAGCAGCAGAGTCTGGCGAAAGTGGCTGTCGGTGGAGCGGCGCGCTGATCCCGCTTACGGGCGCACGGCGAATGTTTGTGGCGCCTGAATGGCGCGGATGTCCGGGTTGTAGTAGTCGAAGATTTCTGATGCGGCAGTGCGGGCGGTCATTGCTAAGCGCGGGCGGAAGAAGAAGCTGAAGTTCATCTTGCCGGCCCTGGGCCAGAGATAGAAAACGACACGATCAGGCTGAACTTCGAATCGATCGACCAAGCCGTCCTGTACCAGTTGAGCCAGCGCGGCTCGATCGACCTCGGCCGCTGGGGGGAGACCGATGCTGGCAAGGAGCATGCCGAAGCCCTGAGGCGTCGCGCAGGAATGCGGCGGCGTAGGCCGTGAGGGCGACGTCCGGCTTCTCTCCTGCCAATACGAAAAGGCTCCGGCTGAAGTCCGGTCGCTGAGGAGATTCACGTAGCCTTCCTGCAAATTCTGGAGGGCGTTGGCTTGGAGCTGCGGCTGGTTAAGGTTGACCTGCCGGATCAACTGGAGAAAGAGCAGGTTGGCGTAGGCCGAGGAGATGGTCTGTTCCGCATCCGGCTGGTTTTGTGAGGAGCGATTTCGCCGATTCGAGAACGGTGGCGAGGATGGATGGATAGAGTTTGAGCTCGCCGTAGAGGCTGCCGGGTATGGCGTTTGGGGGAACAGACAACTTAAGTGTTGGGTTTGCCAGTGAATCGTTCGCGGTTCGTTCAAAGAGGCGGCCATCAGGCTGGATGGCGATGGGGCGCTCGATGGAGTCGGCTTGTTTCTGAGCGTGGGCTGTGAAGCGGATCGAAGCGGAATTCGAGGCAGCGTCGGCACGCAGGGCCAGGGTTTCAGAGCTGGTTGCCTGCGGCTCGACGGATGTCTGTTTTGGAGGCAGTTGCCATGCGGTGAGTTGCGGGGGCGCGGTGATGTTGAGAGTGACGCTCTGACGGGCGCCGGTGTAGTTGCGGATGAGGATCGGCACGTTGACTTGGTCGCCGACGGTGAGCAGGGGCGGGGGATCGAGATCCGCGGAGAAGGGGAGAAAGGAGCGGATGTCGGTGGCCGTTTCGGCGGTGTGACCGTCCGCTGTTTGACGCGGTGACGGCGACGTTCCAGGTGGTGATGTTGTCTGCGAGCTGCGGACGTGTCCGGCGGTAAGGGCTTTGCCGAAAAGATATTCCGCGCTGACCGTGAGCTTACGTTGTTGCCCGGGAAGATAAAACGTCTGGTCAGGGGTGGCGAGCACGCGAAAAGAGGGCAACTCATAAGGCCTGATCTGGACCCTGGAACTGCTGCTCGCGTCTTCGCAATCGGCCTGAATGGCGAAGTTGCCCGATTGGGCGCGGTCCGGGGTTGGCCAGTCGGCATGTGCGATGCCGAAATCGGAGGTCGTGAGATTGACTGCAAACACGCGATCATTGCGCGGATCTGTTACTTGGAGCGAACACTCTTGAGAGGCTGCGGCGGCGCCATCGCTTGCCAGTGAAAGCAGCCGCATGTGCAGAGTCTGGCCCGGACGGTAAAGATGCTTATCGGTCGAGAGCCTGATTGAGGCAGGCCAGTCCGGGACGTTGCAGACCTCCGATTCCTGCGTCAGACCTTCGAAGGAGGCTCCCAAGCTGGTGTTTTGTAACTCATTCGAATCTTCTGCAGAGATGTGTAGCGTGGCCGATCCGTCCGGTCCAGTGCGCGCTTCGAGTCTCTGAGGGTGAGTTCAACGCCGGGCGCGGGAGCACCAGTTTTAGGGTTGGTGGCGATGACATGAACATCGACGGGCTTATCGGGGCCGTTGCCGGCGGACGTCGTCACCGAGAGAACAAAGGCATCCGGCGAGATTTCCGTAAAGGCAAGAGTGCCGCTCTGTTCGGGCAAGGCGGTCAAGTTTGCCGCAGCGGGCGTGACGCGATAACGCAAGCGTGCCAGCAGTTCGTCGTTCGCTGGCGGCTTGAGGATCGTTTCGAAGACGAAGCCTTCAGGTGGAACGGTGATCTGCTGCTCTCCCGGTGAAGCGGGCTTGTCTTTGGGATCGAGCCACTCGACTTTTATGCGAGCTTTGTAAGTGGCCCGAAGTCCGTGAATCGGAACAGAAGGTTGGGAGAGGCCGTTATGAAGTTTGGCCTGAACGCGCCTCTCGTTAACCAGCTGATTTTCGTTGGATGCGAGCTGCGCCTCTGCAAGCGAGCAAAGTATAAGCGCACAAGTCGAAGCGAGACAGCGGGTCAAGAACCCCCTTCAATAACCTTTGGCTAGAAGTTATCACAGGGAGCTCAAAGGGCGGTCACGGCGTCGGCATCGTAGATGGCACCAGCTGTATCGTCGGAGAAATCCTAGCGTGCTTCCAGCGGTATGGAAGAGACGTTAGCGCAGGTAAAGGGCACTTACTGTCGATGACGCGTTGAGGCGATAACAACGCGTCGTCAGTCAAGGTACCGGTGTGTCACTAAGAACTAAACTCATATCCGTTTCCTTGCTCAGCGTGGCGCTTACTTGTATCGCAGCCCTTCTCATTCAGCGGTCGATTCTTCGTCAACAAGGAACAGAGTTGACGGTGAACGCAATGCGTGCTGTGCTGCTCAGTGCCGAGAGCGCACGTAATGCGGTGTCCCAGATGAGGAAACAGGAGTTGTTCGTTCCACTTACCGTAAGCCACGCCGATGTCGCGTCGGGCGAATTCCGCCACTCAAAGTTTTATCAGACGATCCCGGTGGTCGCAGCATGGCAGAGCATCCGGCTGGTATCGGACAAAGAGGGTTATCGCTTTCACATTGCGGCGCATCAACCTCGGAATCCGGAAAACGCGCCGCTGCCAGACGAAGAAGAGATTTTGACCGCCTTTGAGAAGCTTGGCAAGACGGATTTCTTCAAGATCGACTCCGAAAGAGGCGACATGGTTTATGCGCGGCCGGTTGTTCTTGGGCATGAGTGCATGGCCTGCCATGGGGACCCTGGGACAAGCTTGACCGCTGACGGAAAGGACGTGTTAGGCCTCCCGATGGAGAACTGGAGAGAAGGCCAAGTGCATGGCGCCTTCGTATTGCGATCCAGCCTTTCTCGTTTGGCTCCGATGATGCGGGCGGGCATCAATCAGATGCTGATTTGGGTTGTCCCTCTTTTCCTGCTGGTGGGGGCGGTAGTTTACCTGGTCATCGACAAGGTTGCTAAACGCTTGAACGCCGTTGCTGAGGACGTCGGGAGCGGATCAAGTAACGTCTTATCGGCTGCCGGCGAGATCTCTTCTGGCACGCAGATGCTCGCGCAGGCCGCCAGTCGGGATGCTGCCTCCCTCGAGGAAACGTCCGCCGCGGGTGAGCAGATCAGAGCGATCGCAAGAAACAACGCACACCGTTCGGAGCAAGCATCGCACGCCATGGCAAGTGTCGAGGCGGCCTTGAACCAGGGCCACGCAACGGCCAGCCACGTTATTCAATGCGTCGATGAGATTCGGACGGCGAGTCTGAACGTCTTGAAGATCATCAAGGCCATTGACAATATCGCCTTCCAGACCAACATTCTCGCACTGAATGCTTCGGTAGAGGCGGCTCGCGCCGGTGAGGCGGGCCTCGGTTTTGCAGTGGTTGCCGACGAGGTACGCAGCTTGGCAAACCGCTGCACAGATGCCTCGAAAGAGACCTCAAATCTTGTTTCGAGCTCTATCGAAAAGGCTGGTCGGGCATCTGAAATCTCTCAGTCGCTCACGGCGGCCTTTCAATCAATGACAAGCCATTCAGCGGAGCTGAAGAACATCGTCGCCGAGATCGCCGTTTCCAGCAGCGAGCAGACCAGGGGTACGGACCAGATCGCAGATGCTCTTCGCAGACTAGAACAAAGTAGCCAGCAGACCGCGGCATCGACGGAGCAAAGTGCGGGGACAGCCGAAGAGATGACGGGTCAGGCGAGACTGCTGGGAAATGCGGTTCTGGCGCTGAGAGTGCTGGTGAACGGACGCTAGTCTGCCAAAAAGGGCTCTTTGGCTCGAAGTTATCACTGGGTCGTCAAGCGCGCAATAATGGCATCCGCATCGTAGACACAACCACCCCAGATGCCGCCGCTGGCGTGCTGGAGAGCAGCCCACAATCTGGTATCGTCCGGGAGCTGGGGATCTGCGGACAGATCGGTGCGTCGTGGTCGTGCTGCGAGACGGCGGGCTCCTTCTGTTGCGTTGAAGCGTTCGTTGCCCTCGCCCACAAAGTTGACTGTGCCTTCGAGTTTGGTGCGATCGATGACGATTTCAAGAGTGTCGCCATCCCGCACTTTGCCGAGTGGGCCTCCGGCCAGCGCTTCCGGGGAGACATGTCCAAGGCAGGCGCCGGTGGAGACGCCGCTGAAGCGCGCATCGGTGATGACGGCGACGTACTTGCCGAATGGCAGGTGTTTGAGTGCGGAGGTGATCTGGTAAATCTCTTCCATCCCGGTACCCATGGGGCCGCGGCACATCAGGACCATCACGTCGCCTTCCTGTACTTTTCCTTCTTTGATGCCGGCGATGGCATCGTGCTCGGTGACGAACGTTCGCGCCGGGCCGCAGATCCGGTAGATGCCGTCTTCGTCCACCATTGACGGATCAATGGAGGTGCTTTTGACGACGGAACCTTCCGGCGCGAGATTGCCTACGGGAAAACAGACCGTGGCGGTGAGGCCTCTTGCGCGGGCGGTATCGGGCGACATGATAACGTCGCCGGGATCGATTCCATCGAGTTCGGTGAGGCGGGCGCGGAACTTACCGCGGCGTTCCGACTGTTCCCACCAGTCGAGCATGGTGTCTAGAGATTCGCCGGATACGGTGAGGGCCTTGGTGTGCAGAACTCCGGCCCGGCGCAGATGGAGCATGACTTCAGGAACGCCGCCGGCCAGAAAAACCTCGACCGTGGAGTGACTCTTGGGGCCGTTCGGCAAGACGTCCACGATGCGCGGGATGGATCGGTTGACGCGCTCCCAGTCGGCGACGGCGGGCCTTCGCAGTCCGGCGGAAAAGGCGATCGCAGGGACGTGCAGCAACAGATTGGTCGAGCCGCCGAAGGCTGCGTGCAGGACCATGGCGTTCTCTATGGCTTGATCGGTGAGAATGTCGCGAGTGCGGAGCTTGAGCTCTTCCATTCGCAGCATGGCGCGAGCGGTACGGTTCGCCATATCGAGCCAAACCGGTTCGCCGGAGGGAGCGAGCGCCGCGTGGACAACGGTCATACCGAGCGCTTCGGCGACCACCTGCGAAGTGGCCGCTGTACCGAGGAACTGGCAGCCGCCTCCTGGGGAAGCGCAGGCCCGGCAGCCAGCGAGTGCGGCCTCTTCCAGCGATATTTTGTGATGCGCAAAACGCGCGCCGATGGTTTGTACTTTCCCCGCATCCTCGCCGTGATCGGGCATGAGCGTGACTCCGCCGGGGACGAGGGCAGTAGGTAAATCGTGGATCCCAGCGAGCGCCATCATCATGGCGGGCAGTCCTTTGTCACAAGTCGCAATGCCGATGACACCGCTGCGAGTTGGCAAAGAGCGAATCAGACGGCGGAAGACAATCGCGGCGTCGTTCCGATAGGGGAGTGAGTCGAACATACCGGGTGTGCCTTGCGATCGGCCATCGCACGGATCGGTGCAAGCTCCGGCGAACGGGATGGCTCCCAACGACTTCAACTGGCGCGCGGCTTCAGCCACCAATAAGCCGACTTCCCAATGTCCGGTGTGATAGCCGAGCGCGATGGGGGATCCATCCGGCGCGCGGACGCCACCATGTGTACTGAGAATGAGAACCTGCTTGCCCAGCAACGCTTCCGGGGCCCAGCCCATGCCGGCAGACTGCGTCATTCCAAATAAGGTTCCGGACGGAAGCTGCAGCAGCATGTCAGACGTGATCGGCAGCGAGCCCTCTGGTCCTGGTGCATGAGTCCTTACATCAAAGATTCTCTCGTCGCCGGAGTCGATGACTTTCTCTAGTTCCAATTCGCTTCCTTCTTCCAGTTTGCTTTCCCGCTACACTCTAGTTTTCATGGCCGATGCCCGCAGCCTTGTCGCAATTTATCCCGGGTCATTCGATCCCTTGACGAATGGCCATCTGGACATCATTCAACGGGCGGCAAAAATCTGTGACCGCCTGATCGTTGCCATCCTCAACAATATGTCCAAGCAGCCGTTGTTTTCAGTAGAGGAGCGACTGACCATGATCCGAGAGTCCACCTCCACGATCTCAAATGTGGAGATTGACTCTTTCAGCGGGTTGCTGGTGGACTATGCGGCAAAGCGAGCGGCCGACGCCATTGTACGAGGCATCCGAGCTATTTCAGATTATGAAGTGGAACTGCAGATGGCGCTCATCAATCGCCGCTTAAGGCCAGAGACCGAGACTCTGTTTCTGATGGCGGGAGAAGAGTTCTCGTTTGTCAGTTCGCGCATGGTGAAAGAGATCGTCACGTTGGGGGGAGACGTGTCTGGCTTTGTTCCCGGGACGGTGTTGGCCAGGCTTCGGGAAAAGTTCCCGCGTGCACGGTAAAATCTAGGAGTTTATGCAAGCCACGTCTGAGATCGCCGAGCGTATATCGAGTATTAGTGTTTCGTCCACGATGAAGGTCGCCGCGGATGCCGAAAAGCTTCGCCGTGACGGGGTGGATGTAGTGGATTTTGGGGCCGGTGAGCCGGACTTTCCCACCCCCGCCAATATCAAGCAAGCGGGCATTCGGGCCATTGAGGCCAATTTCACCAAGTACACCAACACCGGCGGGACGCAGGATCTGCGCGAGGCGATTTGCGAACGCCATCGGAAAGACTTCGGGACAAATTACTCAGCGACTGAGTGCATGGTGACTGTAGGTGGCAAGCACGCCATCTTCAACATCATGCAGGCACTTATTAATCCGGGCGACGAGGCGATCATTCCTGTGCCTTACTGGGTGACTTACAAGGATGTCGTGAACTATGCCGGCGGGAAGTGCGTCTTTGTGGAGACCGACGAGAAGACCGGCTTTGCAGTCACTCCCGCGATGATTGAGAAAGCGATGACGCCGCGGACGAAGCTGGTGATCATCAACTCGCCGTCAAACCCGAGCGGCGGGGTGCTGAGCCAGGAGACGTTCCGAGCGATCTTCGATCTGACTTCCCGGCGCGAGGTCTTTTTGATGACCGACGAATGTTACTGCCAGTTTCTGTATGAGGATCAGCCGTTTTCGATTGCGGCGGCTCCGGGCGCCAAAGAGACGGTGATCGTGGCCGGTTCACTTTCAAAGACGTATTCGATGACTGGATGGCGGATTGGTTTCGCGCTGGCTCCGGCGCCAATTATCGGGGCGATGATGAAGCTGCAAAGCCACAGCACGTCGAACCCGACTTCGATTGCGCAAAAGGCTGCTTACGAGGCGATGACAGGTCCTCAGGATTCAATTCCTGAGATGTTGGCCGAGTACCGGCGGCGGCGCGATTTCGTGATTGGACGACTGCGTCAGATTCCGGGGGTGTCGATTGTCATGCCGAAGGGCGCATTTTACGCATATCCGAATATTGCGGTTGCGTTCCAGAGCGGGCGGTTGAAGAATTCGATGGATTTTTCGACCGCGCTGCTGGCGGAGGCTCATGTGGCGGTGGTTCCCGGGGAAGCATTCGGGACGCGGGATCACATTCGTATCTCTTACGCGACTTCGCCGAAGGAACTGGAGCGGGGACTGGAACGCATCCACAAGTTCATCGACGGCGCCCGGTAACAGCACTGCGAAACCGTATTAGAAGCCGGGTGGCCGTTCGGCGGCCACGCCAAACTCACGCTCCATCGCAATTCCGACCTGACCGAGCGTGCCCTCTTCGAAGATCTTGCCGATAAGGGTGATTCCGTACGGTACCCGCCGGGGCGGGGAGAATTTTGGAAGCGGATTCTTGGGATCAGGAGCCCAGTCACTGCGTGCTTCGGAGACTTCAACAAAGCCGGCACGCAGGGTGAGAGACGGATGCCCCGTGTTGTTGGTGATGACCAGCATTTCATCGCGCAAGGATGGGACAAGCAGAAGGTCCACGGTTGCGAATATCCTGGCCATCTCCATCGCGACCTTGCGCCGGAACCGGTCTGACTGAACGAAATCGACGGCGGAGAGGAAGCGCGCCTGGCGGAAGGAGTTAGGCCAGGCATCGGGTACTTGCTCCTTCAATTGATCCAGGCCGCCGCTCAGCGTCAGTTCTTCGAATGCGGCAGCGCCTTCGGCGAATAGGATGAGATTCAGAGAATCGTAGGGCCAGTCGGGGAGCGAGACCTCGACGGGAGTCATGCCGAGTTTTTTGACGACTTGGAGGGCGTGGCGATCCACATCGGTGGCGGGACTTTCTTTCATCCAGGCGGGAAAATAACCCACGCGCAGACCTTTCACCGCAGCGTTGGCGTCGAAGTCGAGCTTACTGGGAACGCTAGAAAGATCTCCCGGGTCCGGACCCGAGATCGCCTGCAATACGAGCAGCGTGTCTTCGACGCGGCGTGCCATAGGGCCCAGTTTGTCGAGCGACCAGCAGAGGGTCATGGCTCCGGTGCGCGGGACCCGGCCATAGGTGGGACGCAGGCCGGTGATGCCGCAGCGCATGGTGGGGCTGACGATGCTTCCTCCGGTTTCGCTGCCCATGGAAAACCCGACCAAGCCCGCCGCGGTGGCGGACCCAGGACCGGCGCTTGATCCGGATGAGCCTTCTTCGAGCAGCCAGGGATTCATGGTTTGACCGCCGAACCAGACGTCGTTGAGCGCGAGAGCTCCAAGACTGAGTTTGGCCACAAGCACCGCGCCGGCTTCGTGTAGTCTTCGGACGACAGCCGCATCGGCGGCTGGGATGCGATTGCGATACGGCTCGGCTCCATAGGTGGTGCGAATGCCGGCAGTGTCAAGCAGATCTTTGCCACCCCAGGGAATGCCGTGTAGCGGCCCGCGATAGTGGCCCGCGGCGATCTCACGGTCCGCCTGCTTTGATTGTTGGAGTGCGAGTTCTTC
>CBAAAA010000036.1:0-3767 GCA_964658695.1 uncultured Solirubrobacteraceae bacterium
TCGCTTCGGAGAAAAAAGAGAGAACGACACGGCCTCGAAAGCCGCTTGAACCGATCGATCGCAACAGCGAACCAATCAGGCTCTAAAACCCGCTGGACTTCTCGTCCAAAAAACGTTGCTTGGATTTGCTTCAGGACTGCTTGAGAACTGCTATGGAGCCCAAATGGAGAGACCGACGCTTTGCCCGGCCACTTTCCAGAATCCGACAGCGACTGTTACATCGCCCATCTGCTAAATTACCAAATGTCCCGGATCTTTGCAAGCCATTTGGCCGCTCGATCCACTATCACTCGCGCACTTTCGCTCGCAGCGACCTTTTGACAATACCATCTCCCACCATTTGACGCAACAGGCAGTCTTGTCTCATACGAGATGAGCCTGGAGAAGGAGGGCTCGGCCATGCCGGGAATTGATCGTCAACTTGCAGCCAGGGGATCCGTTGAATCTGAAGCAGATGCGGGCGTTTGGCCGCTCGCAATTGAAGCCGTCTTGAGGAGTCGCAAAAGTTCTGGATCTGCAGAGTAATCCACACTCCCGAGACATCTTAGGACGGACTTAACTCACAGCGGAACCTTGCGAGAAAATTACTTATAGCTGCAGATCCTGGCGGAAAACATAAAACAGTTCTTCACAGACGCGAACCTTGACGGTGCGGTCGTTGTACCCGTCCCCGCAAAGCTCCAGCAGGGTTCCCGGTTCCAGCTGTGAGAGACCCCCCGCCTTCTTTCCTTCGCGGGCATTTTCTGGAATGCGAACGGCCGAGATTTTTCCTGGCAGCTTCATCATCCTTTTCTTCGTTTGATTTAGACTGGACGACAGGTCGACAGGGGATGGCACTCGATTCTCGTTTCTCTCGGAACCGGTCTGGGGTAGGGAGGCTTTCAGCCTAACAGGTTTAGAGATGTTGTGTGCGTAACTCTTATCTATTGGCCGCTGATTTTGGGCCGGGCGAGGACGCAGTAAACTACAAAGATTACCCTCATCAGAAGGATCAGGTGATGATTCAAGTGAAAGTGAACGGCACGTCCAGGCATTTTGACGAAGATCCCGACATGCCCCTGCTCTGGTATTTGCGGGATGAACTTCAACTGACCGGTTCCAAGTTCGGATGCGGCGTTGGTCTCTGTGGAGCCTGCACGGTGCATGTGAACGGGGAGGCTCAGCGCAGTTGTGTCACGCGCATGAGCGACGTTGCCGGCAAAGAAATCACCACCATCGAGGGACTGACTGCACACGGCGATCACCCGGTCCAGAAAGCCTGGCAACATGTGCAGGTTCCGCAATGCGGCTACTGCCAGAGCGGCCAGATTATGCAGGCTGCGGCACTGCTGAAGCAGAACCCGAAGCCGACTGACCACGACATCGAATCTGCCATGTCCGCTAACATCTGCCGCTGCGGAACGTATCAAAGAATTCGTCAGGCCATCAAGATCGCATCTGGCCAGAAGACGGAGGTGAGCGCATGAGCGATCGCGTCCAGCTCGCCTCACGCCGCGACTTTCTCATCGGCTTCTTCTCAGCCGGAGCCCTGATCCTCGGCGCTCGTCTGGTTCCAGGCGAACAGATCACTGCTGCCTCAGATGTGAAGAACGCCGCTTGGAATCCGAATATCTGGATCGGCATCAATACTGATGGTTCGGTGGTCATCATCACGCATCGCTCGGAAATGGGGACCGGGATTCGCACCTCGCTTCCGATGGTTCTGGCCGACGAACTGGAAGCGGACTGGACCCGCGTGCGCCTGCAGCAGGCTATTGGGTCGGACAAATATGGTTCGCAGGACACTGACGGATCCTGCTCCATCCGCGATTTCTACGAGACCATGCGGGAAGCCGGAGCGACCGCGCGGGCCATGCTCGTCAATGCGGCTGCCGCGCAACTCAAAGCTCCGATGGACGAGTGCTTTGCGCAAAACCACGAAGTCATCCACAAAAAGTCCGGCCGGAAGATTGGCTATGGCGAACTGGCCGCGCTCGCGGCAAAGCAGCCGATGCCGTACAACAGCACAATTCAATTGAAGAAGCCGGCTGATTTCCGCTATATCGGCAAAGGCGTTCCTGGTTACGATCTCAAGGACATGTGCACAGGCCACGCGGTGTACGGTTTCGATGCGCGGGTGCCGGAGATGGTCTACGCGTCGATTGAGCGCGCACCGGTTCTCGGCGGAACGCTCAAGTCTTTCGACGATTCGCAGACGAAGGCCGTGAAGGGCGTTCAACAGACCGTCGTGATTGAGTCGGCGAAACCGCCCTACGGTTTTCAGGCGCTCGGCGGCGTCGCGGTCATTGCGAACAACACCTGGGCGGCTTCGCAGGGCCGGAAAAAGCTCAAGGTCGAATGGGAGTCCGGGCCCAACGCAATTTTTCAGAGTGAGAGCTACCGGCGCGAGCTTATCGAAACCGCTGGCAAACCGCAGAAAATCGTTCGCAAGAACGGCGATGTCGAAGCCGGCCTGAGCGGCTCCTCCAAGATTCTTGAAGCGACTTATTACACGCCGCTGCTTGCGCACGCTCCGATGGAACCACCTGCCGCTGTTGCTCTTTGGCGGGATGGCAAGGTGGAATGCTGGACCGCAACTCAAAGTCCTCAGGATGTGCAGAAGACGGTGGCTCAAGCGGTTGGAATCAAGCCGGAAGACGTCATTTGCAACGTCACTCTACTCGGCGGCGGGTTCGGTCGCAAGTCCAAACCCGATTACGTCGCCGAAGCTGCCATTCTCTCGAAGAAGGTCAACAAGCCCGTTAAGATCTCCTGGACACGGGAAGAAGATCTCCGCTTCGACTTCTATCACTCGACGTCGGCCATGTACTTCAAGGCGGGCCTCGATTCATCCGGCAAACCGGTAGCCTGGCTGCAACGCTCCGTGTTCCCGCCCATCGGGTCCACCTTTGACGGCAAATCCGAGCATGGGGATGACGGCGAAATGTCAATGGGCTGGATTGATGTACCCTTCGACGTTCCCAACTTTCGCGCGGAAAATGGGCCGGCCAAACCGCATGTGCGTATCGGCTGGCTGCGCTCTGTCGCTAACGTCTATCACGCTTATGGCGTTCAATGCTTCATCGACGAACTGGCGAATGCCGCCGGACAGGATCCGGTGGAGTATTGGCTCGCCACGCTTGGCCCTGCCCGCAAGCTCGACTTCAAAGGACAATCCGAGCAGTTCACCAACTACGGCAAGCCCGTCACTGAGTATCCATTCGACACCGCCCGCCTGCGCGGCGTAGTGGAACTGGCGGCGGAACGCTCCGGATGGGCCAATAAACGGTCCGCAAAGAAGCCGGTTGGCTTTGCTGCCCATCGCAGTTTTTTGACCTACGTCGCCGCCGTTGCCGAGATCGAGGTGGACTCCAAAGGCGGCGTGCGGATCTCCCGCGTGGACATCGCCGTTGACTGCGGCCCGGTCATCAACCCCGACCGCGTGAAAGCGCAGTTCGAAGGCGCGGCCGTGTTCGGCGCCGGCATCGCGCGCTTCGGCGAAATCACCGCCTCGGACGGCCGCATCGACCAGGGCAACTTCAACAACTATCAGGTGGCTCGCATGAACGAAGCCCCGGTCGAGACCCACGTGCACATCATTACGAATCACGAATCGCTCCCGACCGGAGTCGGCGAACCGGGAGTTCCCCCCATGGCCCCGGCGATTTATAACGCCGTCTTCGCGGCCACAGGGAAACGCTTCCGCGAGCTTCCGCTGGGCAAGCACAAGCTGGTCTAGCTGAGCTGGCCGCGCGGGTGACTCATGCTCAATCCAGTCAATCTCGCTG
>CBAAAA010000036.1:3777-17268 GCA_964658695.1 uncultured Solirubrobacteraceae bacterium
ACATTGATGCGAAGTGGGAGGCTCTCCGGGCAAATGCACGTCACGGCCATCAGGATCGCTTCTCTGACTGGGCTGGGCTGGCTGCGGCCTCGGCCGACGGTCACCTGGACGACCTTGACCCTGCAAATCCGTATATTCTTTTTCTTCCGAACGACTTCATCACACCGGGCGGGCGGTTCATGGTTCAGTTCTACTGGGACAGTTATTTCGTCATTGAGGCTTTGCTGGATGGTGGGCGTTTCGAACTGGCCAAGGGCATTGTTGACAACTGCCTGTTCCTGGTGGAGAGACACGGCATGGTAATTGCAAATCGTAAGAGATGGGCGGCCGGTTCGCAGTTGCCATTCCTGGCGATGATGGTGAAGCAGGTATACAATGTCACCCGGGACAAGGCTTGGCTGGCCAGGGCCGCCGCGACGGTTGAGACCGAATACCGAGGCTATTGGTTGAATGCCGACCACTTAGTCAACGGCGGGTTGAGCCGTTATCATGCGCCGTCGTGTTACCCGCCGGAGCACATTCCCGATATAACGATGGATCACGAAGCGAGTTGGGATTTATCGCCGAGGTTTGATCGAGAGGATGTTTTGCAACTGCTGCCGGTGGACTTGAACAGCAATCTCTTCGCTTATGAAGAAAGCCTGGCGTATTTCTGTCGGGAGCTGGGCCACACAGAGGCTGCGAACGGATGGCAGCAGCGCGCACGCGAGCGGGCAACGACGATGAACGCTGTGATGTGGGATAAGCAGGACGGGATGTTCTACGACTATAACTTCGTTCAAGGGGAGAGGAAGAAGATAAAATCACTCGCCACTTTCTTTCCGCTATTCCACGGACTTGCGAGTAGCGAACAGGCCGCGGGCGTTCGCGAATCCGTTGGGTTGTTTGAGAGGGCTTACGGGCTGGCGGCGTGCGACCAGAGCTACGGATACACGGACCGGCAATGGAATTTTCCGATCGGATGGGCGCCGCTGCACCTGGCGGCGTGTCGCGGGCTGGCGAATTATGGAGCAACAGACGTCGCGCAACGGATTGCTTTGAAGTGGCTGAAGCTGAACCTCGACGTGTGGAAAAAAACTGGTAAGCTGTTCGAGAAATACGACGTGGAGAGCGGGGGCATCGCGGTACTGGAGGATCGTTATAAAAACCAGGAGGGGTTTGCCTGGACGAACGGCGTCTTCTGCGCGCTGGCGGCCGACCTGATTCGAAGTTCTTAGGTCGTGGAAGGGAAGCCTTTCCAGAAACTGGCAAGAACGGTCGTCGAGAAGGGGACATCGTGGATCCGATTGCGCTTGCGAAAGCTGATCTCGTTAACGCGGAGTACGACAATCTCAACAAGGAAATGCAGGAAAACGCGGCGAAGGTGTACCAGGTGCTCGGGCTGTGCGTACCGGCCTCAGCGGCGTTACTGAGCTATGTGTTTACGATCGATCCGCGGAAGCTTCCGTTCACGATCTACTTTCCACCATTTCTGTTGTTGATTCCGTTTCTGATTTTGATGCCGTCGATGATGTTGGTGCAGGCGTCGATGCATTCGACAACACGCATTGCGAGCTACCTGGAGTACGTGTATGAACGAGGGGACTCGCCGATCAAGTGGCAGACGTCGATACAGGCGTACAGGAAAGATAGCGGCCGGCCGAGAAGGCGACCTTTTCGCTGGGCGCTGATGGCGGTGTTCGGAGGATTAGGGGCAGCATCGCTCTCAGCATCGGCTGTTTCCTTTGTTTACGTTTGCCACCAGGCCAATGCGGTACACAGGAGTCTACCGGCCTCCTTTCTTCTCTGCTATGTGTCGGTGGCAATTTTCTTGTTCACGCTGTTGGCGGTGGCGTTAGTTTCTCTCTGGAAGGATTGGGGCGGAAGCCCGTTTTCGGAGGAGCTGAGCATTTGGGAGCGGCTGCGGGTAGGGCCGGGTTCGGACGTTGCGAGCATAGCGGAACATGTGAATGGCTAGTGCCTTGGACGGGCTGCTTGCGCCATGCGGAGGTGGACATTCCTCACCGGTGAGAGCGCAGCCCTCACATTGATTCACCCGCTCAATTGCACAGACTCTCAGGCGGGGGACCTGGAGAGTCCGCCAGTGGAGTTTTTGTTGCCGCATGGCGGAAAAAAGGGCCTATCAGAGAATGGCCTTTGATGCGCACTTTGATCGTGGACGACGAACCGGTAGCCCGGAAGGTGCTTCGGGAAGAACTCGAAGGGTTTGATGCGATCGAGCTAGTGAGCGAAGCGGGCGATGGGAAAGACGCACTAGCGCAGATCTCTTCAAAGAAGCCCGACATTGTCTTCCTTGACATTGAGATGCCAGTGATGAATGGCTTCGAGGTGCTGGATCAGTTGAAGGGCGGGCATGTACCGGCCATAGTAATGGTGACGGCTTATGATCAGTACGCTATCCGGGCATTTGAGGCGGGCGCGATCGATTACCTATTGAAGCCGATCAGCCATGAGCGACTTTCGCGGGCGCTGTCGAGAGCGGAGAGAATTGCACGCGATCCAGTGCAGGCTGCGGAAAGCCTGGTCCGACTGCAGGAAGCGGCGGTTCCCTTGATGCCTGTCATAGCGACTCCGCGACCGCGTCGCATCGTGGGAAAGCTGGGCGGGGAGTTTTTCCTGCTGAACACGAACGAGGTGCTGGCGTTTCAGGCGGATGGGGAAGTGACCTGGATTCTGACTTCGAAGCAGAAGTATGTCGCGACGCAGAACCTTAAAGCGATTGAAGAGCGGCTGCGGGACAGCACTTTCCGGCGCATCCATCGCAACGCTTTGGTGAACGTGGAGCACATTCGCAAGATGAGCCTGCTTACGAGTCAGCGATGGCTGATTACGTTGAATAACGGGCAGGATTTCATTGTGAGCAAACGACAGGCGAAGAATGTGCGCGACGTTCTGGAGTGGTGAGAGCAAAGGGGATGTGGAACGCTCCGGCTCCAGCGACAAGGTGGATCTGGATGAAGGCATATTTAGCCGTCCGCCTTTCGCGCTGAAGGAGTTGACCGCAGCCGAAAAGGCAAATATCTGCGCGCTCCTGAAGAAAGCGGTGAGCTGACGACTGAGTCGCCGGCGCCTGTGTAGCTAAGAAGAACACCAAGGCCGCGGTGACCGACAAACCGCGCCATCGTCTCATTGGATTGGTTCGACAAGGAAGAGCATTGGATCATCTCGGCCTACGAGCCGAGAGAGTAGCCCGCCCACCGGCGGCCACTTGCAAACCTGACCCTCGCGACCAGGATTCGCGCTCGCGAGGCACTCTGTTGCCAGAGCGTTCTGGACCGGCTCCCCCAGAAGTCAAGCTCACTTTCAGCGTACCCGCAACGCACGCACTCAGCAACGGGTGAACAAAACATTGCCAGGACGATTGTTATTGATCACAACGACGGACCGGCGCTTTCCCGATTTGTCTATTGGCGCTGCCTGCTTTGCTGCATCCGTAATCAAAGCCGAGGCAGCCGATTGAAAAGAGCATTGCCGGCGCAAGCCTTTTGGCTTATGTGATCGTGAGCAAAAAGGGCGGACCATCTGCCGCTGCACCGGCAGGAGAAGAGGTTCCGAACGGTGGTCGGTCGCAACAACTGGCTGTTCTTCCACAGTGATGTGGGCGGTCGAACAGCTGCCGCACTGCGCAGTTTCGTCGCTTCCTGCCAGCGTGTTGGCATCGATCCATTTGGCTGGTTCAAAGATGTCCTCAGTCGAATATCCAGCCATCCCAGCAATCGGATCCCCCGAGCTTCTGCCTCATCATTGGGCTGCGGCCAAGCCCTAATTAAATCACTCGTCCTCCGGTCCGAGAAATTGCTCGGAACCGCCATCCAAAAAACGTGACGACGGGAATTTGCAACAGCAGAGTCAGGCCCATTGTTGACGCCGCCAGCAGTGCGAAGCAATGGCTAACGGAAAGCAACGGCGCGTTTTGAACATCTGGATATAGCTCGAGCAGCAGGGCTAACGAGCCGTTTCGCCACGCAACAAGGGACAACACAGAGCTCAAAAGGAACAGCGTTCCCGAACAAACTACAAACCTGTTTGCCCATTGCCGTCTTTGGTTTTCTTTGATGTTAGAAGAGAAGATCCATGCAAGGAACAGCATCAACGCGAATGTCAGGAAGAATGTCATCAATGCGGGCACACCAAGCCACACTACTTCTATTCCCTCAAACGCCGAAACCTGAACCATGACGTTGGGTCTCACCCCGTGCTCTCTTAGCACATCGGTTACTGGAGCGGCGATTGTGCGCCAAAGTGGGTCAGCAAGTAGCACACATGCGAGAAACGTAAGTGCACTTCCCGCAAGCGAGAAGAAGCAGAACCCGGCAAACGGCTCTCGCATTCGCTCCACGAAACCGCACCATAGAACATTGGAGATATCACCCATTCGAAAAGCCCGCTTGCAAAGTAGCTCTTCCAGCTCTGGACCGTATTGAGCGCGCCATTTACGAGGATAGGAGCGGAGTAGCAATCGTGCCGTGCCGCGGTTCATGAGTACCTCAGCCTCCTGATTCCAAATCTGGCTATCTTTTGCATCTTTGCAAGTTCTTCCGAGAGTCTATTCAGACCTTCTTCCGTGATTCGATAAGGACGCTGCCGATCTTCGACACGCTCCGGCGCGATCTTTCCGCTCTCAACAAGCCTTGTTATAGCCGTATAGAGCGTGCCAGGCCCGAGCTTAGTGCCTGAGAATCGTTCGATGTCCTGCATAACGGCGTAGCCGTGCTTTGGTCCATTGACCAGACTGGTGAGGATCAACGTTTCGGGATCGGATGATGGGCCAAGGTGTGGCTTGCGAGGCATAGTTCGTAATCAGATATATCACATTACGTAGTACTTTCCAACCACCCCCTTGCTCAGCAGTGCGCGTTGGGCACAGCTTGATGCGATCAGCTGTGGTGTCCAGCGATCTTGCTTTCTGTCAACGCACCAGAGCTGCTGGTCAAGGCTTTCTCAGCGAGCGCTTGGGGCGGGGTTACGCCCGGACGGCGGCCGCCGCTTAAGCAGGCAGCGGGATCTCGATGAGCTCAAACGAGCCTGGAGAAGCGCTCTTGACCGCCGCTGCAAACTCTATGGTTTTTCGCTGGATCCTGGACAAGATATTGGACCCGAGGACGATCATCGAAATTGTCCGATGCATCAGGTTTTGCTGATAGCGAAAATGCTGATCACAAGTGAAGAAAATCGAATGACCGGCGCTTTCGGCTCGCCCGATCAGCTCACCGTTTGAAAACTGGCCCAGTCTTCTTCTTCGGCGGTCTGCACTTTGGCAGTCGGTCGGATAATCTCTCAAGGGTAAGAGACGCTCTTGTCAAACAGAGCGCGAAGCATCTTGATGAGTGGCCGCTCAAGACAGAATCGCTTTGACCTGATCGATCGGCAAACAAAAATTGGCTAAGATTTCGGCCTCATCGGCGCCGGCTTCCCAATTATCAACGATGTCGTCCGCAGGCCATGCGGGTGTTCCGCAACACCGGACGACCGCGCTGGAGGTCGAGCTTCACTTCCAGGAGAGGGCAATCTGACCAATCCATGCTGACCTGTTCCAACGTAGCCGGGATGCATTATTTTCGATTCATACGCGGCCAACGTTGCAGGTTTCCATCCCGGGCGATTGTGGGAACTTTCGATATAGTGTTGTTTAATTTGCTCATGGTCTGTACCATGTTGGCCTTCTTATTTCGCGGACCTGTCAGGAGCCGAATGCATGGCACAAACACCCCGTACACCGGACGTTAAGGCGCAACGGATGGCGATGAATAAACTTGGGTTTCTAGTCGGCGAGTGGTCCGGCGAGGCATCGGTTCTCCGCGGACCGGGTCAATTTGCAGAGCTGACGCAGACTGAGTCAGTGCATTTCAAACTGGACGGGCTTGTGCTGGTGATTGAAGGCGTCGGTCGGACCAAAGCTGATGCGAAGCCGTCTCTCCAGGCCCTCGGATTGATTTCCTTCGACGATGAAGCAGGAACCTATCGGATGCGAGCCTTCAACGACGGACGGTGGCTTGAAACTGAGGTTAAACTCGCCGATGGCGGTAATTCAATGTCTTGGGGTTTCGCACTTGGCGAATTCAAAACGATTACTGTGTTGCGCATTGATGAAGACGGCGAATGGACCGAGCATGGAGAACTGGTGATCGGCGACCGCCCTCCGCAGGTAATGATGGACTTAAGAGTTCGGCGCATCAGGCGAACGTCATGAGTAGCAACGAGAAGAATCCGGGAATCAGCTTCGAACGAGACATGCCTGCCATCATTGCGGAGTACGACATCGCGACGAATGGCATCTCCCTGCATGTCACTGAGCAAGGAGAAGGGCCAGCCGTTCTTTTCTGCCACGGGTTTCCGGATACTTCGTATACGTGGCGCAGACAGATGAAGGCCGTCTCGTCAGCCGGATATCGGGCGATTGCGCCGGATATGCGCGGCTATGGCCGCAGCTCAGCTCCGGCGGACGCAAATCTGTATACGCCGCTGCATACTGCCGGTGATCTAGTTGGGTTGCTCGATGCACTGAACATTTCGAGCGCTGTACTCGTGGGCCATGACTGGGGAGCCACTCATGCCTGGAACGCGGCGCTGATGCGTCCTGATCGATTTAGTGCGGTGTTCTGTCTGAGCGTGCCTTACATTCCGCGAGGGGATGTCAGCGTTTTCGAGCGCATGCGGAACTCCGGCCATCAGGACGATTTCTACATGTTCGAACAGATTCGACCGGAAGCCGATCAAATTTGGGCTGACGCCGCGGTGACCATTCCAGGGGTTCTGTATTGGGCATCGGGTTCTGCTCCAGCTGACACGCGATGGAGCCCTTTGGACCCTGCGCGAAGCCTTCATCGTCCGGCTCCCGGGCCTTTGCCGTCATGGGTGGAACCAGATTACGTCGCCCGCAATGTCGGCGAATTCCAGCGGACCGGCTTTCACGGTGGACTAAACTACTACCGCGCGGCCGAATCATATTTCGAATTGTCCGGCGCGTGGAAAGGGGCGAAGATCGCCCAACCTTCCTTTTATATGGCGGGGAAGGCGGATGGGTTGGGGGCCTTGTATCCGCCGTTAGAAAAACTCCGCACCGGCCTTCCCGGCCTGCTGGGAACTCTCGAAATCGACCATGTGGGCCACTGGGTACAGCACGAGGCCGCTGCCAAGGTCAATGACGAGCTCGTGAAGTTTCTCGATAGTGTAAACCCCGCATAAGAAACTGCTTGGGCTCTAGAGGCGTTGTTGAATCTGATCATGCAGGACAGCAACGGCGGGGTCTCGTGACAACGCGGTGTTGTAGCGCTTCCAAAAGTCGCTCTCGTTCCGAGAAGGAGAGAGCAGGGCACGAGTATCGCCGATCAACCGGATGAAGTCGCGGTCGGTTGCGGGCGGCCTCTTAGCAGCCAGCGTCTCATCAATCTGCACGATGAGTGTGGTTACGGGCTGCAGCCATGAGAACCAGGAATCGGTGATCAGGAGCTGCAGGAACGCGCTCGGTGAACCGACCGGCCCGTGGATCAATTCATAAGCGGTGCGTTCTGAATCGAGCAGCGCCTTATGGAGCGTGAGAACGATTTCACGCAGTTCCTGTAATTGTTGCCGGGCATCGCTTGGAACCGCTTCAGGTAACCCCATTAAGCTTCAGGTTAGCGCGCTGGCCCAGACGGATTCGTCTGCTAAGGTGAGGGCGTGAATCTAGCTCGCTGCAGCGGTGTCCTGCTGCATCCAACCTCACTTCCTTCACCTTACGGAGTCGGTGATTTCGGGCCCGAGGCCTATCGTTTTGCGGATCAGCTGGCGGCAGCCGGGCAGACCTTGTGGCAGGTATTACCGCTGGGTCCGGTTGGGAACGGCAACTCTCCTTATCAGAGTTTTTCGGCGTTTGCGGGCGATCCGATCTTCATCAGCCTGGACGTGCTGGTGGACGAGGGGCTTTTGTCGAAAGGCAATCTGATTGACGCTCCCAAATTCCCGGACGACTCGGTGAACTACGAGGCAGTGCGCGAATGGAAGACGCCGCTGCTCAAGATGGCCTACTCGAACTTCGACGACACGGATCGCAGACGGCTCTTCGACCAGTTCTGTGCGGATCATTCCGCATGGCTGGACGATTATGCCCTTTTCGTCGCACTGCAAGGCCAATTCGGGGTAGACACGAACTGGACCGAGTGGGACAAACCGCTGGTGCGCAGAAATCCGGCGGCTCTAGCGGCTGCCAGGGAGCAGCTGCACGACCATGTGGCATGTCAGAAGTTCTCGCAATTCCTGTTTTACAGCCAGTGGGACGCATTGCGCGAACACTGCGCGGAACGGGGCATCAAAGTGATGGGCGACATTCCTATTTATGTATCCCAGAACAGCGCCGATGTGTGGTCTCATCCGAAACAGTTTCTGCTGGATACGGACGGCCGGCCCACGGCTGTGTCGGGCGTTCCTCCAGATTACTTCAGCGAGAACGGACAGTTATGGGGAAACCCGATTTACAACTGGGAGGAGATGGAGCGCTCCGGATTTGAATGGTGGATCAATCGCTTTCGGGGAACGTTCCGGCTTTACGACCTGCTGCGTGTCGATCACTTCAGGGGGTTTGAAGCTTTCTGGCAGGTGCCTGCCGGAGAGGAAACGGCAAAGAATGGCAGGTGGGTCAAGGCTCCCGGTGAAAAGCTGTTCCGAACGGTGGCAGCGGAGTTGGGCGAATTGGAGATTGTGGCGGAGAACCTGGGTGACATCACGCCCGAAGTAGAAGCGCTTCGTGAAAAGTTCAATTTTCCCGGAATGGCCATCCTTCAGTTCGCGTTTGGCGTGGAAGGCAATGCAGCCTCGTATCGCCCGCACAATCTGGTGCGTCACGTTGTGGCTTATACCGGAACCCACGACAATGACACGACCATTGGCTGGTGGGAGAGTTCCGGGGGCGACAGCACTCGCACGGACGAGGATATTCGACGAGAGAAGACCTTCACTCTGAATTATCTGGGGCCCGGGAGTGAGCCAATAAACTGGAAAATGATCCGGGTGCTGCAGGGTTCAGTCGCGAAATGGGTGGTGATTCCGATGCAGGACATTCTCGGACTGGGAGGAGAGGCACGCATGAATAAGCCAGGCGTCGGGAATGGAAACTGGGGCTGGCGCATGTTCAACGGGGCATTCACGACCAAAATTCAGGAGCAGATGCATGAACTTGCGACGCTCTACGAGCGCATTCCAAAGAAGACAACAGCTAGCGGCAAGGAGTGAGGAGGCCATGCAGTCTGCCTCGACAGCATGCATCCGGCCCTTTCAGATTCAACGCGTTAAGAACGGTGTTTCAGAGCTCCTGCTGGATGCGGTGGCCGCAGAGGAGCCGCTTCAACTTCGGATCAAATACGCATTCAAGCAGGTCTCCAGGACGTCGCCGCTGGCAATTACAATGCGTACGCCGGGCAATGATGGTGAGTTCGCGGCCGGCTATCTCCTTAGTGAAGGCATCGTGGAAAAGAGGGAAGACATTGCTGGGATTCGAGCGATCGGCATCGAGCCTTGCAACGAGATTCTGGTGGAACTGTCTCCGAACGTGGATGTCGATACGTGGATGCTGGCTCGTAATGGACCGCTGAATGCGAGCTGCGGGATTTGTGGGAAGCGCAGTGTGGAGTCGCTGGTGACGAGCGCTCGTCCGCTGGCCGACTCCGGGTTGACGACGGTGACCGCGAAGCTGATAGAGAAGCTGCCTGCGCTGTTGCGATCCCACCAGGACGGTTTCGGCCAGACCGGTGGGCTGCACGCAGCCGCGCTCTTTAACGCCGCCGGCGAGATGGAAGCAGTGTTCGAGGATATCGGCCGCCATAACGCGCTGGATAAATTGATCGGACACGAGCTGTTACTTGGAAGGACACCGCTCAGCGAGCGAGTCATTTTTCTTAGCAGCAGGAGCAGCTTTGAACTTGTCCAGAAAGCGATGAGGGCCGGGGCTCCAGTGCTTGTCACGGTGGGAGGACCGTCGAGTCTGGCAATCGACATGGCGCGCAGCTATGGCTTAACACTCATCGGCTTTGTGCGAGGAGAGCGCTTCAACGTTTACTCTGGGGAATGGCGGTTAAAGTCATAATTGAATGAAGCTGCGCTTTAGAAAAAATAGCTTGCGGCTGCGGGTGAACCAGCGCGAAGCGGAGGCACTGGCGGAAGGGTCAGTGTTAGAGGAGCAGATCCAGTTTCCCGGGAGCGCCACCTTGTCGTATGTTCTGCGGCCCATTCCGGGCAGCGACGGAGCTGCCTCATTTCGGAATGGCGTCATTCTGATAGGAGCTCCACGTGAGCAGCTTCAGGCATGGGCGAAGACGGATTCGATCGGGATCTACTTTGATTTACCGGTGAACGGATCTCCGTTACGGGTGGCGATTGAGAAGGACCTGGAGTGTCTCGACGGCCCCGAAGAAGAGCGCGATCCGAACGCCTACCCACGGACCGTGGCAACCTCCTGCTAGGGCTGATTCCAAATATCCGCGCCCTACTTTCGCATATGGCTTCTTCTAAGATGGTTGCCGTTGCCCGTACTACCATCGAGAAATAGGAAAATTCGAAAGAGCTGAATTTCACTTACTATGTCCAGGAGTGAACTCTCTCACCACGTTTAGTAGAGCGGAAACACCGATCCCAATAGCAAAGCGGGAGGCGTTCCCTGAAACGGTTCGATCCATTGACGGATAGTAGAGATTCGTGGACGCCGTTGTGATAGCGACAGCGCTTATTTGAGAGTAGTTGAAGGACGAAGCTCCCGAGTCCTGGCGCGTAACCAGGGTTCTATTGATGGCGTACCAGAAGCGGGCCGCATTATTGCCAGTACGTTTCCGGAAATACCGGGGATCTTGCCGGAAGATGGTCGGCATGACTGCCTCAGATAACAAGCTCCCTGTGGCCAGGCTGGCGGAGGCGGCGCCGAAGCGCTGCGAGAAACCTGCGGCGCCCTGTCCATATCGTGGGGCGAAATGCCAAATCTGCTGCCCACCGGCAACTGCGGCAGCAATCAAGACGATGGATGGATCGAAAGTCTGTCCAGCAAAGATTTGAAATTTCTGATGGATGCTGAGTGGGGCTACGGGAGCGCCAACACTCACGCTTTCGTAATCCGGAAAAATGGAGAGCACGCGACACTTGTGGAGAGGCTGTGAGCCTGGCTGCGTCAAATCCTCGATTGGCGTTTGCGCGAGTAATGTGAAGCTACAGCTGACCAACAAGATGAAGCGGAGAAATCGATAACGATGTAGCTGCATTCATCCTGGAGTGCGTTTTTCGTCGCCGATATCTCCATGCATTCCCTCGGGCCATAATCCGCGCCCTCTTAGACGTCGTTAAGAACCGCGAAGAGCGGCGTTGGCACATCCAAGCATCCGTCGACAATAGCTGGAGCCGGAAAGTACTGGTCCTCACATCGAGAGCGAACTATTCCGGCGACAAGGCCCATGCCATCACCAACTTTCAATCCACTCTCCGGCCACCTCAGTCCGACCCCGCTCACCAGCTGATCAACGATCCCCACAATCCCGATTTTCTTACGCTTACTTCTGCGCGGGAGCGTGACCGGGAGAACGGGCACCTAATGCACCTGCTCCACTTTCTTCCTTGACGGCAGGCCGCAACCGCATTCGTTCATGATTTCACGCCTCAACGCACTGACGGATCGCCACGTAGGTGAGTCGGTTCTAAGCTGGGTATTGAGCGATAAGCCAATAGAAGAGTTAGACGTGTCCATGAATGGCCTGAGAGCAGTGATCTGACGGGACTCATCCCCCGATGGTAAGAACAACAACTAGCAATACCTGACTTCATCGATGCTCGTTCTTCATGCAGGTTTTCGTGCGCGTCATCTCATATTGTGGGGCGAGTCGTCGACTAAGCAAAACACCCGGTGGCCAGATCGCCGCATGCGGCCACGTACGCATCCCAATGATGCTGGTTCGCAGCAACTTGTTGAGACTCTCGCAGCCATCGGAGTCCGAACACAAGGCATGAGCTTCACCAAAGAAGTAGTTTCATTGCCTTCCGGTGCTGACGGACCGGCCGTTTCGAGCCCGCTTCTTGGTAGCAAAACAACATCTGGCAAGCAAACGACGACCATCGAGCGCTGGGACGTGACTGCCATACCACTAGACTCAGCGGCCACGCTGGAGTTACTCTGCTACGTCGGCGCCAAAGAACTGCTGCAGCCCGGCGTTATCGCCGGGACTGATCTCGCCTATTGGAGTATCGCGATGCGATTTGCCGGAGCGCTGGTGGCGCGCCAGCAATTCCTGCCCGACCTGGTGCGAGAGAAGCATCAGTTCAGTGCACGATGGCGCGCCGTTTCGCTCGGCCGGGACGACGACCGGCGGCGATCGCTCCGCGCGAGCATGCCGGCGGCGGCGCGAGCGCTGACTCCCGAGATATCCGCCGACTCACTGCTGGCCGGGTTTCTAGACACCATCGTCGATAATCTGGTGCGCAACTCTTCGCCGAAACAACAGCGATCCAGCCGCGAAGTTCATGACCGCTGGCTCGACGCGCTGCACACCTCTGATGCGAAGGTCGCCGGGCGAGAGGCAGAACTCGAATCTCTGGCCGCACAGTTGTGCGAGTGGCGGCGTCCGGTCGCCCTTTCGAGCAGCGCGCCTTATCGCCTGTGCTTCCGGCTGGAAGAGCCCGGCCCGGAGGACACCGCACCCTCCTGGCAGGTTCGCTACCTGCTGCAGGACCGCGGTGATCCGAGCCTGCTTATTCCTGCCGATGCCGTGTGGAACGCCAAGAAGCAGCAGTCCTCGCTGTGGACGCAGCCCGGATTTCAACCGCGTGAGCATTTACTTTTTTCTCTGGGGCGGGCAGCCGTGGTCTCGCGGCACATTGAAGAAAGTTTGCGAGCACCGGCTCCGAGTGGCTACGATCTCGATACAGACGGCGCCTTCGACTTTCTTAACGCCAGGGCGATCGCCTTGGAAGAGGCAGGCTTCGGCGTCATGGTCCCGGCCTGGTGGAGTCGCAAGGGAACCAAGGCCAGGCTCAGCGTCGGCGCGCATGTAAGGAGTCCTTTTCAAAAGGGCGGCGCAGGCCTGTCGCTCGATGCGCTGCTCCACTTTCAGTGGGAGGTATCTTTCGACGGCGAGAAGGTCGGGTTTGCTGAGCTGCAGGAGCTGGCGAAATTGAAGGCGCCGCTGGTCAAATTCCGCGGGCAATGGGTCCAGCTGAGCGCCTCGGAGATCCAGGCCGCAGTCGATTTCTGGAAGAAAGGCGACGGGCAGCTTTCGGCGCGCTCTCTTATCCAGATGGCTCTTGGAGCGACTAAGTTACCTGGTCCCATCGAATTCTCCGGGATCTCCGCCGAAGGCTGGATTGACGACCTGCTGCGCGGGCTGCAAGGCCACACGCCATTCGAACAATCGCCGCCCCCGGAGGGACTAAATGCAACCCTGCGACCCTATCAACTACGCGGCTACTCCTGGCTCGCGTTCCTCCGGCGCTGGAGCCTGGGAGCCTGTCTCGCGGACGATATGGGACTGGGCAAAACGATTCAAA
>CBAAAA010000037.1:0-17116 GCA_964658695.1 uncultured Solirubrobacteraceae bacterium
CTGATTTTGACTTACCTGACTTTACTTACGTGATGCAAACTAGACGATTTCCTACTCAAGGGCCAGGCGAACTCTTTCGCCATTTGAGAGCGCACGGCATGGCGGTGAGTGCGCTTACGGCCTTCCTGTTCTGCAACACTCCATCGCTTGTGCCCGGCCAGCAAATCGAAGGCCGCATCGACAAGAACCCGGGAAAGCCATTCGTAGCCGTCACCGACTTCCGTGCTTCGGGAGGCGCAACGGCGCTCATCGCTACGTTCAACGCAACCGTCGCTTCCGACTTGGCCGCTTCGCCCGTCATCAATTTTGTTCCGAAGACGCTGTACCCTTTACAGCCGCCTCAACAGCCGTCCGATCTGGTTGTCGGCGTTGCCCCTCCGGCTCGCGGTGCGCTCTCGCTCCAGGCTTCCCGCCTGACTGACTGGGGCCTGCCCCCGGTGTCCAGCAATTTCCTTGGCATTGGTTATGGAGCGGAGACGAACGGCCAGTTCGTTGCTTTCGGCTGGTTCTACAGCACTGCTACCACCCTTCCTACGCTGCAACAGGCGCAGGTCTTCGGGAAAGTTTACACCGCCACGCTGGATGAGGCGGGGGCAACCGACGCCGGGCATCGCTATGCAGCGGATATTCTCGCCCAGTTCGGCGGCAAAAGCCTCGTCGGCACGCGCATCGTGTTTGTCTCCGACCGTTCTGGTTCAAAAGAGATCTGGGTGATGAACTGGGACGGAACCGGGCAACGTCAATTGACACACTTTGGTTCGATTAGTACATTCCCTTCAGCTTCTCCCGATGGCCGAACTGTGGCGTTTACGAGCTATGCTAACGGAAGCCCTAATATATACATGTTCTCGTTAGATACAGGCCGGAAGCTACCTTTCTATAATCAGCGCGCCTCGATGAATGCTTTTGTCACATTCACGCCCGACTCAAAGCGCATCATCTTTTCGTCCACCGCGGCGAGTGGACCGCCGCAGCTCTACATGGCCAACGCCAACGGTAGCGATCTCCGCCGCCTTACGTCTTCCGGATCCATCGAAGTGGAGGCAAAGATCAACCCGAAGACCGGAAACGACATGGTCGATGTCTCGGGTCGTTCAGGCTATCCGCAGATTTATCACATGAATCTGGAAGGCGCCGATGTCGGGCGGCTGAGCGCGGGTACGGGGGAAGCCACTAATCCGGCCTGGAGTCCCGATGGCGGCCACATCGCGTTCGCCTGGACGAAAGGTTTCGAGCCCGGCAATTACAACATCTTTCTGATGGATGTCGCGTCCCAGCAGACCACCCAGCTGACAGCCAACGAGGGCAGAAATGAAAATCCTAATTGGGCCCCGGACGGTGCGCATATTGTTTATGCCTCCAAGCGAGGCCGCCAGTCTGAGATTTGGGTGATGAATGCGGACGGCACGGGCAAGCATCAGTTGACACAATCCGGCAGCAATGAAAAGCCGGTATGGGTGAATGCCGAGCAGTAATAGCATACGATCTTCAAGCAAGGGGAAATTACTTGATCGGGGGATTATCAAACATGACAAAACCGAGAATGACAAGACATGGATCGCCGCTGGTTGTTGCGGCCACTCTCGCGTTGTTCCTGGCGGCTGGATGTCACAAGAAAGCAGCTCCACCACCGCCGCCACCGGCGCCTCCCGCCGCAGCGCCTGCCTCAGCCAAGCCTACCGTGAGTTACTTCGCGGCGGAGCCGGACAGCATCAATAGCGGCCAGCCTGCGCAGCTCCGTTGGTCGGTGACCGATGCCACTTCGGTCGAGATTGATAACACTATCGGGACTGTTAGTCCCAGCGGCCGTCGCGCCGTCTATCCAACCGCCACAACGACTTATACTTTGACCGCGACCAGCAGCGGTGGAACCACCACGGCTTCTGTAACAGTGACGGTAACATCAGCTCCGCCGCCGGCAGCCACTCCACCCCCATCGACAGAGTCCGCGGCCGAGATCCTTGCCAGACAGGTGCAGGATTTACACTTCGACTACGACAAGAGCGATGTAAGGTCTTCCGATCAGCCGGTGCTGCAAGCTGATGCCACTGCGTTGAAGACAATTTTCGGCATGGATGCCAGCTTCGTGGTCACAATTGAAGGTCACTGTGACGAGCGCGGTTCCGCCGAGTACAACCTGGGGCTGGGAGACCGCCGCGCCTCCGCTGTTAAGGATGCGCTGGTGCAGTTAGGCTTACCAGCCGATAAGTTGAAGACCATCAGCTACGGAAAAGAACGTCCGCTTTGTACCGATGCCGCGGAAGAGTGCTACGCACGCAACCGCCGGGCGCACTTCTCCACCGGCCAGTAGTGTCTATCTGAGGTCTCCTACACTGGGGATAAGACGGGGACGGATCTGATCCGTCCCTTTGTTCTAGTGAGTTTGTGCGGAACGGACACATTCGGGAGCGCCCCGCCGAGTCCGCTGCACTTGAAGGAGTCATTCTAATGAAACTGTTGCGCATTGCCGTCTTGATGATCGCCTGCTCTTCTTTCTGCTTCGGCGCAAGCAAAGAAATGATCGAGCTGCAGCGCGACGTCGCTCTCTTGCAGGACAAAGTGGACACCCTGCAGCGCGACCTTGACACCAAGCTTGGCGAATTAAGCGCCATGATGCAGCAGCTGCAGGACAACAATACGAAGAGCAATTCACAGATTCAGGACGCGGTCACTAATGGTGTCGGACGGCAGCTTGCCCCGGTTGCCGGAATGAGCGCCAAAGTAGATGCCATGGGCGACGATGTGCGCTCTTTGAAGGATGCGTTGAATGATTTGGGCGCACGGCTTGAACGCATGGACGCCAAAATTACGGATCTCAAGAATCAGATGCAGATCATCCAGAATCCGCCTGCCGCTCCCGGTTCGCTTCCGCCTAACGGCACGCTTCCGCCCAATGGATCCCCCGGCTCAGCGCCTCCGGCAGGAGCACCGGGTGCTACGGCTCCAACTGGCCCGGGAGCCGCAACGAACTCCCGCCCACCGCCCGGCATGAGCGCCGAGAAGACTTACACTGACGCAAGGCGCGATCTTCAGACTGGAAATGCCGATTTGGCCTACCAGGAGTTCCAGCAGTATCTGACCTATTACCCGGAGACGGAGCTTGCCGCCAACGCGCAATATTATCTGGGCGAGATCGACTACAACAAGGCCAATTACCCCGGCGCGATTAAATCATTCGACGCCGTTCTGGAGCGCTATCCGCAAAATCCGAAGACTGCGGATGCGCGCCTGATGAAAGGCATGGCGCTGCTGCGTTCCGGTCAAAAAAGCAGGGCCATTCAGGAGTTCCGCGCGCTCGTCGATAACTACCCGCGCACCGATGATGCGCGCAAGGCTCGGCAGCAGTTGCAGCAGTTAGGTGCGGCCCCCGTTTCGAGCACCTCCACGGCGCGCCGTAAGTAACTGCGCCACACGTCTCGGCAACTTACGCCACAGTCGGAATAATCTCGCCGATTCCGAGTCCGCGCAGGCTCGGCTCGAGCGTTGCACGATCTCCCACCACCAGCCACACCAGCGCATTCGGATTCAAAATGACCTTGGCGGTCGCCTCGATCTTGCGCACTGTCAAATCCGAAACATGTCTGACGTAGGCGTTGTAGTAATCGAGCGGCAGCCTGAATTGCAGCAGGTCGCCGAGCAGGCTTCCGACGGCGTTCATCGTCTCGTGCGAGCCCGGCAGTTCCGCAACCTGCTGCATCTTTACCTTCGTCAATTCTTCTTCTGTAACTGGCCTGCCGCCAAGCATGCCGTTCACTTCCTTCAAAATCTCTGATATGGTATCCGCAGTCTTGTCCCCCTGCACGGATGCGTAGGCGAAGAATGGCCGCTGGGCCCGGGCGCCATAGAGCAGCGAAGCGGCGCCATAAGACCAGTGCTTCTCTTCGCGCAGATTCATGTTCAAGCGCGCGCCGAATGTGCCGCCAAAGATGTTGTTCATTGTCTCCAGGGCAGGCTCAGTGTCTGCGTCTGGCGGCGGTGCAATGGTTCCCGCAATTACTACCGAGTGCAGCGCGCCCGGCTTATCGATCAGGTATATGGCCGGCCTGGACGGCACTGGGACCGGAGCTATGTTCTTCACCGGAACATTGGCTGCGCACCACTGTCCGAAGTGTTTTTCCAATTTCGGCTTGATCTCGGCCAGCGTGGTGTCGCCGACGATGATCATGGTGGAATTATTCGGCTTGAACCAGGACTCGTGAAATCCTACGATATCTTCCCGCTTCAGTCCCGCCACGCTTTCTTCCGTTCCGGAACCGGTGAGCGGCAAACCATAAGCATGCCCCGGACCAAACAATAGCGGTGGCAGCGCGCGCAGCGCCATCTGTATCGGAGTCGCTTTTTCGTTTGCAATGGCGGAGAGCTGAAGCCGTTTCTGGCGTTCGAAATCACTCTCCGGAAATGCCGGATTGAGAATCACATCTGAGTAAACGTCAAGCGCTTCGTCCAGCGTTGCTTTGAGCGCTGAGAGGTACACAGTCGAGATATCCAGGTTGCTTCCCGCGGTAATCTGGGCACCCAGAGACTGCAATTCTTCACTGATTTCGAGAGCGTTGCGGCGTGCTGTTCCTCCGGTAAGCAAGGCGGAGGCGAGCCGTGATGTTCCTGGCGCGCCGAACTGGTCCGCGGCATAACCGGCGTCCACCTCCAGCCAGAGATTCACCACCGGAATTTCGTGGCGCTCGGCAAGCAGGATGCGCAGGCCGTTGCTCAGCCGATCTTCATGGATGGTGGGCAGAATCAATTCGTGCGGTGGTCCGAGCGAAGGCTGCTCACTTCGATCTACCGGTGAAGTCGGACTGCCCGCGACAAAGGGATGAACCTCGAGTTCATAAATACCGTTCGATAGCCACTCCCGCGCCGTCTGCGTCAGATCCGCTGCATTCGCCTCTTCTATATTTCGAAGCCGTTGCTTGTAGCCACTCGGAGTGCCGAGATAGGTTTGATTGGTTGCCAGGATATCGGATTTGCCGCCGAAACCACCAATGCGTTCGATGCCACGGACGAACCCCGCATAGGCTTGCGTCTTGATGCGCGTGAGTTCCCGTTCTGTAGGGCCATGTTGCAGAAATCGGTCGAGCTCCTCGTCCACGGCTTTCTCGACTACTCTCAACTCGCGGTCCGCGCGAGCCGTAGCAGTTACAACGAACTGACTTCCAATCTCTCTTTCATCCACGTACGCCGATACCTGAGTGGCAAGCTGGTCATCGTAAACCAGTCGTTTATACAGACGCGACGTTTTTCCCGACGTGAGAATTGAAGCTGCCAGACGAAGTCTGTCCGCCGCGACTGATCCATATTCCGGAACGTTCCAGATTTTGTATATGCGTGCCTGCGGAACCCGGTCCGCGACAGCCTCGCGATGCTGGTCTGTCAGCTTAGCAGTCCAGGAACGCTGATGCGAGACCGGAGGCCCTGAAGGAATCTCACCGAAGTAGCGTTTTGCTTTTTCAAGAGCATCAGCGGTGGAAACATCGCCGGCGATCACAAGCACCGAATTCGAAGGCGTGTAGTATGTCTTGAACCATTCGCGAACATCGTCCACTGTCGCGCCGTCAAGATCCTCCATCGATCCGATCACAGTGTGATCATATGGATGGCCTACCGGATAAGTGGACCTGACCACCAGGTCTTCCACCACCGCGTACGGCTGATTCTCGCCTTGTCGCTTCTCGTTTTGCACAACCCCGCGCTGCAGATCCAGCACTTCCTGACTGATCGTGTTGTAGAAGTGCCCCATGCGGTCCGACTCCGCAAACAGCGCAAAGTCCAACGCGGAGGTCGGCACATTTTCGAAATAGTTGGTACGGTCTTCGCTGGTGGTCCCGTTCAGGTCTGTTGCGCCGATTCGTTCCATCGCCTCGATGTAGCTGCCCGGAAGATGCTCCGTACCGCCGAACATCAAGTGCTCAAATAAATGTGCAAATCCCGTTTTGCGGGGCTTCTCGTTTTTCGACCCGACGTGATACCAAAGATTGACTGCCACGATCGGAGTTTTGTGATCTTCGTGAACGATCACTTTCAGGCCGTTGGAGAGCGTAAACTCTTCGCAGGGAATGTCCAGATTGGAAAAAGTCATTGAAAAAGCCTGAAAACGCCACAATAACAAATGTTGGTGTGAGCTTCTTCCTGATCGCCTACGGGCTGCTCCTGCTTGTGGGTTGCATTCGGCAATCCCTCTGGCTGGACGAAATCATCGATCTTCATCAGATCAGGGATTTAAACCTTCCCGACTTGATCGCCAGGATTCCAGTCAACGCCGGCGGCGTTCCGCTCAACTACCTGATTCGCGATGCTTCTGTTCATCTGCTGGGCTACTCGCCACTTTCGGGCAGACTCCCGTCGCTGGTGTTTAGCATTCTGGCAGCCCTCGGCATTCTCGTACTAGCCCGTCAGATCCGGCTTCGATTTCCTGCGCTGGCTGTCGTCTTCCTGTGTTTGATGCCGCTCCAACTGCGGTACGGTTTCGAGTCGAGGCCTTACTCGCAGGCTCTCTGCATCGCAGTTTGGGCCACCGTGGTATGCAGATCGCAGATGCAGCGCCTGCAAATCATGAACGCCGTCACGTACGGCCTGCTGGCTATTCTTGGTCTCTATACGCAGCCATATACTCTGTTCGTCTTCTGCGCGCACCTGCTTTGGATAATGCTGCTTCCCACGCTTCCAAGACGCAACGAACTCCTCACCGCGTCAGGTCTCCCCGTCATCGCGGCGGCCTTTGTATTCCTGCCCTGGCAGCTTTGGACGATGAGTCTCTGGAAGCAAACCATGGGGCAACATGAGCGTTATACCGTCGGCCTGAATGCCATCGGAGTTCTGCTGCACGAACTGGTGGGTGCTGGTTACATCGGCACGCTCTTGACGATTTCTCTGGCAGCTATTGGATTTACTAAGCTGGACCGCGGTGAGCGGATGTTTTGGGGCGCATGTCTGTTCCTGCCGGTCGCACTCGCGCTCATCGCAGACAAGTGGTTTGCTTATTTCTTCGCCGCAAGACAGCTCATCACCGTACTTGCGCCCCTGGCTGTGCTGGCCGCTCTCGGCACGGAAGTTCTCATCGCGAAGAGCCGCGTCCTCGGCATCACTTGCGCATCGCTCTTAATCGTAACGTTCCTCTACGCGAACGCTCAGCTGCTCCGAAAGCCCCATGGAGACTGGCGATCCGCATCATCCGTGCTTCAAGGGCGTGCAGGCCAGGGCGCGTGCATTGTATTTCTTCCCGCAGGCTCCGCAGAGTTTTACAGCTTCTTTCAGCCGGAGATTACGCGTTTCCGTTGCTTAAGTCCCCAAGCGTTGCCCACTCAGGTGCTGGTAGCGGTCGCGCCGTATTGGGACACTACGATCTCGGACGCGCCTGCCGCATTGAGAGACGGAAGTTATCTCCAGGGAGAGAAGCTAACGACTCAAGAGCCGCACGTCTATCTCTTCATTCATAAATAGTCGCGATCGCAGCCATCTCTCGAGGCGTCTGTCCAGCAAGCTCCTGAAACTCTGCAATCAGGTGCGACTGATCCGTGTATCCGCAATCGACCGCCAGTCCCGCGTGCTCGCCCGACATGGGCACAACCAGGCCGGAAGCACGACGGAACCGAATGATTCGCGCCAGCAGTTTCGGTGACAAGCCCGTCGCTTCCAGACAGCGGCGGCGGAACTGCCGGGTACTAAATCCGGCTGCTTGCGCGGCTTCGTCGATAGTCATCTGGCCGTGCGACTTTTCCATCGCTCCAATTGCTTTCTGAAACGGTGATCGGCCGGCCGGCTGAATCGCCGATATGCTCTTTGCCAAAATCCTTGCGCACTCCGAGGGTTCTTCCGCCGAGTTCAACTGGCGTATCAGCTCGCGCGCTTTGCGGCCCAAAAAATCTTCCAAGGGCAACATCCGGTCGGCTGCCTCCGGTCCGGAAATCCGCAGGAGATGGTTCCACATACCGGGCCGAAAGCGAATCCCTACCCAACAGCCGGCAAAGGGCTGATCGAAGTCCCGGTAACGAGTCATCGTGCCAACGAAGCTAAGATCGGAATTGCTGCTCCAGCGGGTGTAGATGATATCTGCGCAACCGTCCGGGGTCACACGCTTCACCTTCCTGATTCCGCTTTCGCGTGCGATCCATAGGCACGCCACCCCTTCTGCGATCTCAGGAGGTGGCGCGAGTTCGCAATAAGTTCCCATGTCCGTTTTCTCCTATTCTGCACCCGCCTTGCCCTGCTACTGTGGTCAGCGATGAAAATGACTCCAGTTCTGCTCGTGAATTCAATCGAAACAGCCCTCTCCTTCTGGGTAGATCTTCTGGGATGGCAAAAGACCGTGGAGGTTCCAGACGGAGACAAGCTCAGTTTTGTCATCCTGGTCAATGAAAATCTGGAATTGATGCTGCAAACGATCGAGAGCGCCCGGCGAGACCAACCAGCTCTCGCCGGAGATTCGCCGGCTTACCGGACCTCGCTCTTCATCGAAGTTACTGATTGGGATGACGTACTACGCCGCGTGAGTACTTACGAAGTTACAATGCCGGAACGGGAAACCTTTTACGGGATGCGCGAGATCGGGATTCTGGATCCAGATCGCAACATCATAATATTTGCGCAACGCGTTGCGCTCTCCGCAGATTAAGGGAAAATAAGAGTAAGAAAGGTTACTTTTTCCGGGCGGACTCGTCCACAAGTTTGTTGTTAACCGATCAACTTAGCTCTTCGGCAAGTAAGTGCCTTGCCAGCCTACTTGCTTGTATTCTCCTTTGCCCGGAGTCGCTCGTCGGGGAGCCCATCCAGGTCCGCTATCGAGAAGGCACCACCCACGGATTTCTGGTCCTGCGCGATCTGTCCGGAAATGCATTGGCGGCTGGAGACTTGACCCAGACCGTGCGTGGAAATACCGTCACCTCGCATTTACTCTTTCACTTCAAGGATGGCTCGGTGGATGACGAGACAACTGTGTTCTCCCAGAGGCGCGAGATGCGGCTCATCAGCGATCATCATGTACAGAAAGGCGCAGCGTTTCCAACTCCACTTGACGTGTTCATTCACGTGTCCACCGGCGAGGTGACCACTCGATACCAGGAAAAGGGAAAAGAGCAGACAAGCATTGAACACATGGATCTTCCGGCGGATCTCGCGAACGGGATAGTGCTCTATTTCCTTAAAAACATCCCACCCGAAACCAAAGCATTCAAGCTGCACTTCCTCGCCTCTCTTCCAAGACCTCGTCTCGTTCAGCTTGCTATAACACGGCGGGACAAAGAGGCCTTTGACGTCGCCAACATTGCGCACAAAGCTACACGCTTTGCAATGAAAGTCGACCTTGGCGGAATTACGGGCATGATCGCGCCGGTCATCGGGAAAGAGCCATCCGAATACAACTTCTGGATACTTGACGGAGAGGCGCCCGCGTTTATCAGAATGGAAGGCCAGTTCTTCAACAGTGGGCCTGTCTGGACCCTCGAAATGTCTTCTCCGGTCTGGCCAAAAGCTATGCGCGCCTCTCAATGAATCTTTTTGGCGTCGGCTGTCCCTCTCCGGACAGAGCGTAATCGAACGCAGCTAAAAATCCAGCCTCGTCTTCCAGTTCCAGTTCAATTTCAAGCCAAGCCATCCGCATGCTTTTCAGTGCCTGATCCATATAGTCGGGTAAATTGATCCGGTCCTTTTCCGTGGTGACCAGAAGATCCGCGCCAAACGTCCTCGCCTGATGCGCTATGCGCTGAATCTCCACCGGCGTGTAAGAGTGATGATCGCCAAACGTCCATTGAAAGACAATTTTGAGGCCCAGACTTTCAAGCGTGTTCCAGAAGTTCTTCGGATTCCCCAGCCCACAGAACGCTGCTACCCGGCTTCCAGTCGCAACCTCGACCGCATCACCGGAAAGGTAATCGCGCCAGCGTCGCACTAACAGCCTGGTGCTAAAAACAGGCGCTTCTTCGTTGTAGTTCTGCAACTCCCGTCGAATTGCTTGAAACTTCTCAGGAGTTTCGGCGCGTGTGACCACAAAGATATCTGCCCGGCTCAGAGCGCTCAGCGGTTCTCGCAGACGTCCCAGGGGCACAGTTTCCCTCCCGCCAAACGGGTCCAGAGCATCGATCAGCACGATGTCCACATCACGCGGCAGCCGCGCATGCTGAAAGCCGTCATCCAAAAGCAACACGCTGGTGTCGGGATATTGCTTCAGTAGAATCTTAGCGGCATCATATCGGTTCGTTCCGATCCCCAGCGGCGCTTGGGCGGATCGCAGAAAGATCTGTGCTTCGTCGCCTGTGAAGGCTGGTGCAATCTTCATGCCAGGCGACAAGACCAGGTTGCGCTGCGGAGAGCGGCGCCGGTACCCGCGCGTAAGAATTGCGGGTGAATGACCGTGATTCAGGAGTAACTGGGTCAGGTACTTAGTAAATGGCGTCTTTCCAGAGCCGCCGACGGTTATTGCGCCAACACTCACGACCGGAGCACCCAATGGCGGCAGCGATCGCGATAACTTCTCGCCGTGCGCGTGCTTCCAGTACCCGCCCGCGGTCCACAGCAGCGAAAGAAGCTTCAGGGGCCAGCGAACCAGCGAGGAAATGGGCGGTCTGGTGTTGGAGCCGTAGTAAATCGGCCACAATCGTTCTGCGATTTTCGCTGCCGCCCCGGCACGTTCCCGAACTGTTACAAGACCGCGCTGTCCCAATGCTTTGGCCGCCTCGGGATCATCCAGCAGGGATCTAACGGCTTGCAGAAGCTCCTTCTCGTCTCCGACCTGACGGATCGCCCCTGCTTCCCGGAAGTCCCGCTCGATAGATGCGAAGTTCTGCATGTGCGGCCCTACAATGATCGGCGCCCCAGCCGCTGCTGGCTCTAAAATGTTGTGCCCGCCGCGCGGAGCCAGCGAGCCACCGACAAACACCGCACTGGCTTTCGTGTAAGTGGAACGCAGCTCTCCGATCGTGTCCAGCAGCAACACGCCCGGCAATCGCAAATCGGTGGCCCGGGAAGAAGATTCTTCGGTACGCCGCGCGAACGGCACTTGCGCGTTCCTCAGCTTTTCCGCCACCAGGTTGAAGCGCTCCGGCTGTCTCGGTGCAAGAATCACCAGCAGTCCCGGGTAGTCTGCACGCAATTGCAGGAACGTCCGGATCACAATGTCATCCTCATCCACTGAATGCCGCCGTACACCGCCCCGCTCTCGCGGCCCCACCGTGCTTGCCGCCACCCACACCTGCTTCGCTCCGAAGGTAGGCAGGTAAATGTTACTCATCGACAACGCGGCATCATATTTCAAGTTGCCGCCGGATTCCAGCCGTTCCTGTCTTACGCCGAGCTTCAGATATCTGTCCCGGTCCGTCGTGCTCTGCGCAAGAATCAAATCTGCAAGACCCAGAACAGGACAGAAGAACCGCCGGGCACTGAGATATCTCGGCCAGGTCCGGTCTGAAATGCGCCCGTTCACAACCGTCAGGCCGGCGCCGGTTCGCTTCACCTCCGCATACAGGTTCGGCCAGATCTCAGTCTCAAGAACAATCAGCAGTGCGGGGCGAATCGCTCGCAGCACCCGCCGCACGCACCACACGAAGTCGAGCGGCACATAAAACACTCCATCCACCAACGGACCGGTCTGCCGTTCCGCCGCACGCCGGCCTGCGACCGTTGAAGAGGAAACATAGATCGGGATCTCCGGGTGTTTCATCCGCAACTCCTTGATGAGCGGAAGCGACGACATCACCTCACCCACCGATACCGCATGCAACCAAATTGAATTCGCATCCGTCCGCTTGAAAGACCTCGAGAGAAATCCAAGCCGTTCCAGGAAATGCGGACGGTAGTTCCGGCGCCTCACACAACGCAGTGCGAAGTAGACGACAATGAATGGAAATCCAGCAAACTGGAGCAGACGATAGAGGAGAAGAGAGCGCGTGATTCCAAAATTCCGGGTCGTGATTTCGAGTATAACTTTTGTGGCGCTCGCGTTAGTCCAGGCCTCCGGAACCACTGATGTGTTCCGTCCGGGCGCGGCTTCCCAGTATGCTCATCAAAGCGCCGATCAGATTACCGTCGGAGCAAAAGTGTTCGACAAGCCGGACGACATCGCTAATATCTTCGGTAAGAAAACCGATCTGCTTAAGTACGGTGTGCTTCCGGTGCTTGTGGTTGTGGACAACAAGCGGCGGAAAACTCTGGATCTGCGAGATCTCGAAGTAACGCTGGTCGCTTCCGACGGCCGTCACGTGACTTCCATAGACCCCGGCGAGGTTACATCGCTGGGTACGCATGGAAATACGGGCGGCAGCCGGTCCCAGATCCCTCTCCCTGTGCCGCTTCCAAAGAAAAAGAATCGTCTGAGTGCTCCCGAGATCGCGGATCGGGCCTTTGCGGCAAAGATCCTGCCTCCGGGCGAATCTGCAAGCGGCTTCTATTACTTCGAAGCTAAATCCGAAAGTGGCGACAAGGTCTATCTCAGCGGAATGCGGGAAATGCCATCCGGTCACGAAATCTTATACTTCGAATTTTCACTTGACCCCGAGCCATAGCGTTCCCCGGGATGCAAACCCCTCAGAACGAGAACTTCGCGCCCAGTTGAAACGTCCGGTTACCCCCGCCCGCACTTGTGATGTAACCGAATGTCGTTGAGCCCAGCGATGTTCCCGGGTTACTAAACTGCGGCGTGTTAGTAATGCTGAACGCTTCTCCGCGCAACTCAAGCTTGTATTGCTCGCGGAAGCTGATGATCTTGAACAGCGACGCATCCAGGTCAAAGAAACCAGGCCCGTTCAAAAAATTGCGGCCGGTGTTCCCGATCTGCCCGTTTCCTTGAGGCGCTGCGAAGCTACCTGCGCTGAACCAGGGACTGTTCGCTCCCACCCCGTGCAGAATCTGCACCGGAGCGATCTCGTTAACTGTCTGGGTATTGCCCGGTGCATTCAGGTCGTTCGTGCTCGGTGTCAACGTCATAGGAAGACCGCTCATCAGCGTAAGAATTCCGTTCACCTGCCAGTTGCCGAAGACGTTTCCAACCAGCCCCGAGGTCAGCCATCGTTTCCCAGGACCGAACGGCAGGCTATATACATAACTCTGCACAAACGTTTGCGTGCGATCAAAGTCGTTGCGGGCGTAGTTGCGCTGCTGATTGATATAGAAGAGCAGGCCGCCATCATCATCGCTCTGATAACCCATTCCCTTGCCGTACGTATACGCCGTAGTGACCATCAGTCCGTTTGCGAACTGCCGGTCAAGCTTCACCTGAAGCGAGTTGTACATGGTCGAATAAGGTGCAAACAGCAACGTTGTCGAAGCCGTCCGTTTGTTGAACCCATACTCTGGTAATCCGGCATTGCCGAGGCCGGGAACCAGCGCTGCATTCAGGTTGTACGCAACAACACTGTCCACGCCATGATTCGCCACGTAGGAAACCGTCAGCACGAATCTTGCCGGCAATGCCTGCTGCAGCGAGACGTTCCAGGACTCGACCGACGGGTTCTTGAAGTTCTGGTTCATCGTGTAATAGGCCTGACTTTTCGGCGCAGTCAGTATCCCACTGGCGGGAATGGCCGGTGAGACTGAAGCGGGAAATCCGTTCTGGAACGTAGCCGGAGTGACGCCGTCTGAAAGCACGGCCGTGCCATAAGTCGCCACGGCCGGGTTATACGAGTTATTTGCCCGGACCGGATAATTAAAAGCGTAGTTATTGTCCGGAAAAGGCGTGTAACTGATTCCGAACCCGGCACGGATCACCGTGGTGTTAGTCAGCCGGTATGCGGCGCCAAAACGCGGAGCAAAGTAACCATAGTGCGTCCGGAGACCTTCGTTGCGTGGAACGCTGCCTGCGCCTGCGATCTCGAGCGTATTGTTTGTCGGATTATAGTTTGAAAATCCACCGGTGAACTGCGGATTGTAGGGCGGATAAAACTCCCAGCGCAATCCATAGTTCAGCGTCAACTTCGGAGTCACAGTCCACCGGTCTTGGGCGAAGCCGAATAGTTGCCAGCCGCGGATAGCCGGAAAGTAAGTGGCCAAGTCCCGCCCCGCCTGACTCGGGACATCCAGCAGCAGACTCGCCAGCTGGTTGTAGTAACTTGTCGGCGATTCTTTGCTGCCGGTGTTCAATGCCGTCTGCCCCGCGTCGAAAGTATAAAGCCCGCGCAGGCTGAAGGTTTGGCCTTGTAACAGATTGTCACGAACGCGGCGGTAATCGATGCCCCACTTGATGGTGTGATTCCCCAGAATCTTCGTCCAGTTGTCTACCACGTCGATGTTCGCCTCAGCGCGAGTCCATGGCATGCTCGGGTTGTAACCGATCAGAGGGTTGCTCGAATTAAAGAACGACCCGCTCGGGAACGCGATGCCCACGATTCCGCTTGTCACCTGGTTCAGGTTCAATCCCGGAATCCCAAGCTGACTCGAGGCCGCGCTACCATAATCGGCGGGCGTTGCGATGTTGTTGTAATAAGCTACGCCGACCCGAAACTCAGTAATCAGAGTCGGTGAGAACACCCGGTCGTAGTTGATGCCGCCGCTGTAAGTGCGCTGCACCCCGGTGCCTTCGAATCCTGCACTGGCGCCGCCCGGGCCACCCGCTGAACCGAATACCGGAGCCTGAAAGATTTTCGGGTTCGCATAGCTCAGACGAACGCTGAATCGGTCCTTCTCCGTCGGGCTGTAATCGGCTTTGACGTCGTAAGATAACGTATCCTTCTGGTACGGCAGCAGCGCGAAGTAGTTATTCACTCCCGTCGGGCTGAATAAATTCGGCGCGGGGAGCAATGACAGCAGCTTCGCTGAGATCGGGTTAATCATCGAAGGAAGAATCACGTTCCCCGGTATCTGCGTCCGCCCTGTGCCGTTCGCATTTCCCGTGAACGGATTGTAGATCGCCGTAGGAGACGCACTCAGATTTCCGCTGATCTCCGCGGACGTTGGAATGGTAAGTAAGTTCGTGTTTGCTTCGTGATCCCTGACGTCCAGGATGTCGCCAAAGTAAAACAGCTTGTTCTTCAGGATCGGGCCGCCGATATTCCCGCCGAAATAGTTGTAAGCAAGATGCCCGACCGAGGGCTGAAAGAAGTTCCGCGAATTCAAATCGCTGTTCTGCAGAAACTCATAGGCCGCACCATGAATGCTGTTAGTGCCGGACTTCAGGATCACATTCGTCACCGCACCACTCGCCCGTCCCAGTTCGGCGTCGAAGTTACTGGTGGAAACATCCACCGTCTGGATCGCCTCAATCGGCGGAACCAGAATCTGCAGCAGCCCGGTGCGCTCGTTATCGTCGATCCCCTCGATCTGATAGTTATTCCCCATGCGCAGCTGGCCGTTCACTTCGGTCTGCAGCGAACTAGCCGCGTTGAAGAACTGCGAATGCTGAAAGCTCGCGCGCGTTGTTCCCGGTACCAGGTTCAGCAGGCCCTGGAAGTTTCGATTGGTCCCCGTCGGGAGATTCGCCGTGGCCGTTGTCGAGATGCTGCTTCCTGTATCTGCCCGGTCCGTCTGCAATTGCGGCGCTTCGGCCGTCACCACAATCGATTCGCTGATGTTGCCCGGCTGCAGTTGCACGTCAACGCGTGCGCTGGTGTCGACAACTACGTTGATATTAGCCCGGACTTCCCGTTTAAACCCGGCCAGCTCTACCGCCACCGAATAAACGCCGGGCGCTACGTCCGCAAACGTGTAATTTCCGCTCGCATTGGATCCACCCGAACGGGAAATTCCGGTCTGCGTCTCACTGATCGTGACGCGGGCATTTGCGACCGTCGCCCCCGAAGAGTCCGTTACTGTCCCCAGAATGGTGGCGTTTACCGCTTGTGCCTTCAAACTCCAGCTGGCTGCCAGTGACAGTGCCACAAGAACGCAAACGTTGCGCAACAGCTTCATGACTCCCTCGATCCCACTTGGATTTATTGCGAATAGTATATAGCAACAAATTGGCCCGGAGTCGGGGCGTTCTGCCGCCTGCGTTTGACTGGCCAAAGCGCCCGCTCTACCATCAGGAAATGCCGACCGACCCACGGATCGACTAATGTATTTCCGCTTCTCCAGCCTTCTCGCAGCCCATCCTCTCCTATATCCGCGAGGTTGGGCGCCAAGGCTGCCGCGATATCGAAGAAACCATCAACTGGAGTCGGCCCAGATTCCTTTATCGCAAGAAGATTCTGTTCGGTATGGCCGCATTCAAGGCACACTGCTGTTCGCTCCAGGGAAGGGCTTCAAGTCTGATGAGGCATCAGCTCTCTCGGCAAGACCACTCAACTTTACGATCTGCCTCCGCGTCAGGAGCTAATCAGGAACGTTCAGGGGTCGCGACGCCTCACCGAATACGCGCCTGCTGCGGCATCACCCCGAAAACGCGCCGCTACTCCCAGGACTAAACCGCAACTACCCGAAGCTTTCGCGAAAGCACTTGCGAAGAACAAAGCCGCCGGGGAAGCCTCTCAGTCATTCAGCCCCAGCCATCGCCGCGAATACACGCAATGGATCGCCCGAGAAGACGCGGCCGCGCTCTTTGCCGGCGCCGAAAAGCCGGAAAAATAATCCGCCGTCACATGCAAACCCTTGATCTGTTCCGGATAAGCGCCGCCCGTTAAATTCAATCCCGGGCCAGGGGAAATCATAAGCGGCGACATCCTGAAACAGATTTGCCTGCTCCCGCCACATCTCATACTTCGGAACAGATGCAGCCGGACCCTTCCCCTGCGGAGAGACCTGCGGAAACTGAATGATGCGATCGGGATCCGGATACGTGAGCGGCTTCAGCAGAACTGTATTGACCACCGAGAAAATAGCGCTGTTGGGGCCGATCCCCAGTGCCAATGCTGCAACCGCGGCAATGGTCAACCCCGGCGACTGCGAAAACATCCGAACCGAGTGCCGGAGATCTTTGATAAATGCTTCCATGTTTGTCCCTCGTGCTGTCCCTCGCGGGGCCTAGACGAACCAACACGCGGAAAGTTCCATTCGGCCGGCGAAATTTTGTTTCCCACCTGCGAACCTCACTTCCCGGAAATGAACATCTATCCCACCGTCAGCTCCGCTTTCACGCAACCATTCTTCGGCACGAAGCCTGCATAACAGCTTCAAAGAAAGGGTGCTATGCCGAATCGAGTCCGCGATCTCTTGAAAGAACCACTCAACATGGACTACGTGAAGCGACGGACCGACGAAGGCT
>CBAAAA010000038.1:0-7561 GCA_964658695.1 uncultured Solirubrobacteraceae bacterium
CGTACCCGCTCACGCAGCAAGCAAGCGGCGAACGGCGGCGGGCCACCAGTGGCCGCGAAAGGCCAGACGGCGGGCGCTGATCCCGTTATGGCGCGCAACCTCAAATTTTTGCAGGCGACCGTGATTCCGACCACTCCCGATGTCATTCAGGCGTGTTTAACGTTGGCGGCGCAGCAGCCACCGAATACGGCGCGGGCGCTCCGCTACCTGGACATCGTTAATGCCTACCGGGCCTGGTTCGAAGCCTCGGGACAGCAGATGCCGTTAGCGACAGCCACTAGCCATTGATTAAAGCGGCGCGCACCGTCGAGGCATACCAGACAGAATCGAACGGCGTGCGTAACCCGAGCGTGTTCAGTTCAGCGGCGATGTGCCGGAAGGCGATTCCGGCATTCCGCCTCGACTCCATAATCTCGGCCACGTGAGCGGCTAGCTTGCGGGGATGGCGGGCCAGTTGCGCGGCCTGAATGGATTCCTCCCACCTGGGATTGCCTAGCTTGTCGCACCGCCTCCCTGTCTTTGACACCCGGAAGCCCATGCGCTTAATCTCTTCTTGAACGACCGCCAACCCTGCCTTGGTCCTGGCGCTTATCATCTCGCGCTCGTGCTCGGCCATCGCAGCCATGATATGCAGGGTCAACTTATTGGCGCTCGGCATATCGACCGCTACGAAATCGGCCGCGCTCTCCATCAGCCCTGAAATGAAGTGGACATTGCGCGCCAGCCGGTCCAACTTAGCAATGACCAACGTAGCGCTGGCACGCTTGGACGCCTGAATTGCGGCCAGTAGCTCGGGGCGGTTCTTGTGGTTCTTGCCGGATTCGACCTCGGTAAACTCCCCGATCAGACTGCCCTTGACCTGGGCGACATAGCGTTCGACGCTGGACCGTTGCGCCTCAAGTCCCAGCCCGCTGAGACCTTGCTTGATGTCCGACACCCGGTAGTAGGCGACAAACTGGCCTGATTCCGGCTTGTTCTTGCGTGTACTTGCCATGCGTTTCCTTGATTCGAGCGTTTCAACTTAGTACGCCCCATCCTGGAGTCGAAATCAAGCTCCCTAACTCTCAGTTCGCCAGTTTGCCCGACCGCTGAAACGGTCGCCTCGCGCCCTTCACCCGCCATGCGCGCAACCGAAAAACCGTAAACTCCACACGAAAGCGCTCCAAGGGTGAATCTGGGTGCGCCTTTTCCGCGCTTTGCGGCACTGGTGTTATCAGCACTACCTGGGCCGCGCGGTCTTACGTTTTTCCATTCATTCCTTCCCGCGCGGCCCAGACTCCTGCTCGCCGTACTCGAAGGCGTTAAGGCAACGAGCCACGGCGCTTCACTGAACGCTTGCCACCATCCCGGCGCCCGCACTGTGCCCGCGTACTCCGCGAGTGGCGAACGGCTGCGCAATTACTCGCTGGCTTCCATTGACCGATGCCTCGCTCTCAAACCTCCATCGGTAGTCTGCAAAGTCAACAAACGAACCGGCCTCATCTGTTCGGTCCAGTTCCGTCCGGTAGCATCCTCGCCCTTCCGCGTGGACGTGAGCCCGCATCTGGGCCAGCGCTACTCGGTGCTGGAGCGATTGGACGACCGGCCCTGGCACGTGTGGCGCTTTACGACGCCGGCCAGAGCAACCGAATAAGCAGCGCCAGCACCACTGCGCATCCCACTAAGACGACGAACAGCATGAACTTATTCACTGACTACTATGCTCTTTGATTCCCTGATTAAACCGGCGCTCGATTCGGTCAACGATCTGATCGGCCAGTTCCACCTGGACCCGGCAGATAAGGCCAAGGCGCAACAGGCCATCGCTGACGCCAGCGCCAAAGCGCAGGAGACGGCGGCGAACTACGATATCCAGCTGAACAGCATCGCGGGCCAGAACATCAGGGCCGATGCTTCGAGCGGCGATAAGTACACGGCGCGGGCGCGTCCATCGTTCATGTACGTGATTATTGCGGTGCTGGCGTTCAACTACATGGCGCTTCCGCTCTTTCAGGTGTTTGGTTCGCACGTGCAGCCCATCGTTCTTCCCGCCGATCTACTGACGCTTTTTGGTGTCTGCATCACCGGATACGTCGTCAGCAGATCGGCAGAGAAGGTAGCAGCCTTACCGGGAGATTCGCAGATCAGCGTCCTTGGCGTGAAAATCAGTAACAAATCATGACCGTTTCCGACCGCTGCATCGCAGCTATCCAACTCTGCGAGGGCTTTCGCGCCGATGCCTACCAGGACTGTGTGGGCGTCTGGACGATTGGCTACGGCGAAACGCGCGGCGTCTCGGCGGGCCAGCATGTGAGCGAAGCGGCGGCCGAGCAAATGCTGAGAACGGACGTGGGACACATGGAAGAATGGCTCAACACCATGATCCACTCGCATCTCAATCAGGACCGGCAGACCAACGTGACAATCGGCCAGTTCGACGCCATGTGCTCGTTCGGCTACAACTTAGGGCCAAACGCTCTGTTCCATTCGACGTTGTGGGAACACTTCGTTGCGGGCGATCTCGCAGCGGCCAGCGCGGAGTTTCCCAAGTGGTGTCATGCGGGCGATAAGGTGCTGCCGGGACTCGTGAAACGGCGGGCTCAGGAACGCCAGTGGTTCGACGAAGCTACTTCACCAAAAACAAGCCAGCCTGATCGTACGGGCGAAACGACTTCCTAGCGTCTTCGAGACGCATGGCTATTTGCACCAGATGCTTCTCGACCGGCGTCTCGCAGCGTTTGGTTGTGGCGCAGACGATGGCGAAGTACAGCGCTTCGATATCCAGCTCCGTTAGCTCGACAAATCCTTTACGCAAGATCATTTCCGATGTTCGAACAAATCACACACCCGAAGAAGCGGGCCTTTTTAAGCCATTATGCGCAATGTGCACAGGTAAAGCACGCGGCCAAGCAAGCGCACATCTCGCGCGAACTGCACTACGACTGGCTGCAACTCGACTCCGACTATGCGCTGGCCTTCCAGCATTCAAGAATCCTGGCGTGTGAAGCGCTCGAAGACGAAGCGGCGAAACGCGCCTTTCAGCAGTCCGACCGCTGCCTGGTCTTCCTGCTGGAGCACTTGAAACCTGGGACGTACGGCAAGAAAGCGACCGTGGGCGGCGAATTGACGGTGAAGCACCAAATCGACCTCACGCATTTGTCGGACGAAGAACTGGATCAGCTTGAGCGACTTATCAGTAAGCCCGCAGTTGATAGCCGAAGCACTGCAAGCGGCGCGGACGCACCACAAGCGCAACCGCATCGGCAGGCTGTTCCCGAAGAATGGCCGGTATCGGCGGGAATTGTACCCGAAGCAACTTGAGTTTTTCCGCCTCGGCGCGACTTACAACGAACGCGCCTTTATCGCGGGAAATCGCACCGGCAAGACGTTAGCCGGCGCGTATGAGACCACCTTGCACCTGACCGGCTTGTATCCGGACTGGTGGGAAGGCAGGCGCTTTCAATGTCCGACTTCTATCTGGGTTGCAGGGGCCACCAACAAGGCGGTCCGCGACATTCTCCAGGAAGAATTGCTCGGGCCAGTGTTCGCGCGGGGCACCGGCATGATACCGGGCGATCTGATATCAAGCGTCAGTACTTCGCGCGGGGTTGCCGATGCGGTGGACTCGGTTTATGTGAGACATGCGACTGGCGGGGTTTCCGTGTTGGGTTTCAAAAGCTACGGGGAAGGTCGCTCCAACTTCCAGGGGACGGCGAAGCATGTGATTTGGATGGATGAGGAATGCGACAAAGACGTGTACTCCGAAGCCCTGATGCGAACGATGGTTACACCCGGCGATGCGCGCGGCGGAATCGTTTTGCTGACCTTTACCCCGTTGCTCGGGTGGTCTGACGTAGTGGACTCGTTTCTCACACAGAAGGATGGCTGATGAATTTCCCCTCGCATTACAACAACGAAACCGCTGATACTGACTCTGAGGAAGTAGTTCCTCAGATGGAGAGTAATCAGATGGCAACGAAGAAAGCAGCAGCACGTAAAACCAAGGCGGTGTCACCCGCTAAGAAGTCCAGCGCCAGCGTAGTCGCGGGCGGGGCGGCAAAGAAGAAAAGTTCCGCGATGGGCCTAAAGAAGAAAAGCATCAAGTAGTAAGCGCACCACACTGAACGGCGTCGATTCCGCGCGGCTTGCCGCAGGGACGACGCCGTTTCTGCGTTCGCACAAGGAAAACAATGGCCGTTCAGAAAATCAATCCCGACCACGATCTACTCGTTCGGTTGGATACCAAGCTCGATGTCCTTAGCGCCACGTTTCACGAGACCCGGTTAGCGGTGGGCTCGAAGGCGGAAGCCGTGCGGCTGGAGAAGCTGGAACTCATCGTCTCTGCGATGCAAAACAAAATCTACTGGGGCATGGGCGCACTGGCGGCGGTGCAGGTCGCGGCGCACTTCCTGATTAAATGAGCAAGCATGTCTACTTCAAGCGAGACATTCCGCCAGAGCCATCGAAGGTAACGCCGGAAGCGACAAGCGCTGCCGCTACGCCACTATTGACAGACGTTGAAGGAAAGCTCGACGGACTGAACCAGGCCGTCTCGGGCCTCACGCTGGCGCTTGAACTGAAAGCCGACGTGGTTCGCGTCTCAAAGGTAGAGAAGGCCATCAGCGGGCTTCGCTGGCAGTTCTACGCTGCGACCGGGATGCTGGCGGCAGCACAGGTTTGGCTGTACTGGATGTTCAAAGCGCATTGAAGGTAGTCGTAACGGCAGGGTGGTCCGACTCGCCCCATCTCAGCGCGGAAGCCATCGCGCAGATGTCTTCCGAGTATCCCGAGCATGAGTTAGAAGCACGGCGCAACGGTACGCCGTCGTTGGGCGCGGGCAAGGTCTACCAGGTTGCGGAAGCCGATTTCGTCATTGCCGACTTCGATGTGCCGGCGTTCTGGTTTCGCAGCTTCGGGCTCGATATCGGTTGGAAACGGACGGCGGCGATGTGGGCGGCGCATGACCGCGAGAGCGATATCGTCTACTTCTACTCCGAGCACTACGCTGGCGAGTCGATTCCGGCAGTACACGCCGATGCCATCAAGGGACGCGGCGCTTGGATACCGGGCGTCATCGATCCAGCGGCACGCGGGCGCAACCAGATCGACGGCGAACGAATGATTGAGTTGTACCAGCGGGCGGGCCTCGATCTTGAAGCGGCTGACAACTCGGTCGAAGCGGGCATCTACGCGATACGCCAGCGCTTAGTCAGCGGCAAGCTCAAGGTGTTCCAGTCGTGCGTCAACTGGCTAGCCGAATACCGGCTCTACCGGCGCGACGAAAAGGGCAAAGTTGTGAAAGACCGCGACCATTGCCAAGACGCCGGCAGGTACGTGATTATGAGCGGGCTCGAAGGACGCGCCAAGCAGAACGGGCCGAAGCGCTCCAGTTTACCCGGCGGAAGCAGGACGTTCTCAGGTTGAAGATCGTGCAGCCGCTCGACCTCGAACGGGAAGCGAAGTGCCCGAAGTGCGCCAACACGCACGGCATACGGGACGGCGGGCCGTCCTTACGCGGCAGGCGCTTCTATGACATCCAGTACGACACCTGGGGCGTGATGCGCTGCCCCGCGTGCGGCTACCGCGCGGGCTCGGCCGCGTTCCGTAAACCACCAAAGACCAACTAATGAACAACAGTTCTAAACCGACGGCTGCGAAGCCGCGCGATCTCGACGCCTTTCTTGCGACCATGCGGCGGCGCTTCCGCTTGGCGGAGGAAGCCATCTCAGACCTTCACCGGGAATCCCGCCGCGACTTTCAATATCGCTTAGGCGGCGAAGGGCAGTGGGACGACAAGATCCTCGCGCAGCGGAAATTGGACGGGCGACCGTGCTACTCGCTCAACCGCATCCCGGAGTTCATCCACCAGGTCACTTCGGTTCAGAAGAAAAACCGGCCGGCGATTGAGTGCTCTCCTATCGGCGACGGCTCGGACATCGAGACGGCGGAAATCATTCAAGGACTCTGCCGGCACATCGAACGCACCTCTAGCGCAGACGACGCCTACGACACGGCGTTCGATCACGCCGTTACCGGAGGCTTCGGGTACTTCCGGCTGATGGCGGATTACGCCAGCGACGATTCGAGCGACCAGGACATCCGTTTTGTGCGCGAGAAGAATCCTTTCTCGCATTACCCGGACCCGCGCTGCAATCAACTGGATTACTCGGACGCTAAGTACTGGTTCATCGTGGACGATCTACCCGCCGATGACTTCAAAGAAGAGTTTCCCGGCTCCACGTTATCCGGCCTCGCGGATTTCAGCGGAGTCGCCGATCAAGCGCCCGACTGGATCAAGCAGGACAGCATACGCATTGCCGAGTATTACTGGATCGAGACCAGCACCAAGTCAGTCGGGGCGGGCAAACACAAGCGCGACAAAGAAGTAAAGAGCGTTCATTGGTGCAAGACCAACGGCATCGAGATCCTGGACGAGTGCGACATACCGGGCGAATACATCCCGGTTGTTCCTGTCCTCGCGGAAGAAGTCATCCTCGACGGCAAGCGCAACCTCATCGGCATCGTGCGCAACGCGCGCAAGCCGCAGGAATTGTATAACCTTTGGCAGTCTGCGATGGCCGAAACCATTGCCCTCGCTCCCAAAGCCCCGTATCTCGCCACGCCGTTGCAAGTCGAAGGCTATGAGGAATTGTGGGATAGCGCCAACACCAGCAACCTTCCCTATCTCCCGTACAACCCCGACCCGAAAGCGCCGGGAATGCCGCAACGCCAGTTTGCCGAGCCACCGATCCAGGCGATTACTACCGCCATTGCGCACGCCGATAACGACCTCAAGACGACGACCGGGCTCTACGACGCCTCGCTCGGGGCTCCAGGACCGGAACAGAGCGGCAAAGCGATCTTACTTCGGCAGAAGCAGGGCGAAGGTTCGACCTTCGGCCTGGTGGACGGCATGACGCGGGCGATCAAGCACGCGGGCCGCATCATCCTCGGTTGGATTCCGACGTACTACGACGCCGCGCGGCTGGTGCATATCGTGGAGCCCGATGGCACATCGTCAGCGGTACAGATCAATCAGCCGTTCCAGAACGACGCCGGCGTGATGAAGTGCTTCGATCTGACGGCGGGCACCTACGATATCGCGGTTTCCTCTGGACCTTCCTATGACTCGATGCGAGAGGAAGCGGCGCAGTCGATGTTGCAGCTTGTTCAGGCGGAACCAAGCTTGATGAGTGTCATTGGCGACTTACTGGTGAAGAACTTCGATTGGCCGATGGCCGCAGAAATCTCGGACAGATTGAAAAAACTGCTTCCGCCAGCGCTTCAGGAACAGGGCGACCCGGCGCAGAACGCGCAGATAGCGCAGCAGAAGTTAGAGCAGTCGGGCCAGATGATAGACGCCATGACCAAGACCATTCATGCCCTGAGCGCGCAACTGGAAAGCAAACAAGTGGAAGCCGCTTCGAAGGAGCGGGTCGCTTTGATCCAGGCGAAGGCCATGACCGATAACTTGTCAGGCGTCGTCGAAGGTCTGCTCGCCGAGTATGTCGCCCGGCAGCGAAAGGAGCTTCTGGCGAAGTCGAAATCGTTGGAAATCACTGTTGCAACCTGGAACGAATTC
>CBAAAA010000038.1:7571-10075 GCA_964658695.1 uncultured Solirubrobacteraceae bacterium
TTGAAGCGGCGGCGCTTAAAGCAAAGAGCGCTGAGGCTCTGGCGGTTTTCCAGGCCGACGTGGAACAGATCGACAGACAATTGGGGCTGATAGCGGCGATCCCTGATCCGGCGCAGGGAGTTGAAGCGAACGGGCCGCAAATGGCACAGCAGCCACAAGCGGCAGCTAATCCCACTCCATGAGGGCGATCTGCGATTGGAGCAGGGCTAAGATCTTTCGTCTACGCCATGCGGCCCTGAATGCGGCAGTGAGATTCAGTGTTGCCTCTGGATGCTCCGCAAAGTACTGCTTGCGCCGAACGGATTGTTCCGAGCGGTACTTCGGAGTGGTTACCGTCGCGGTCATTCGCGCGGCAACCATAGAGCGAAATGCACTATCTTGATAACGCTTGTCCATTTCGGCCGACTGCCTGTAGCGGGCCTCGCTTGTCCATCTAGCTGCGTTCATGGCGGATGCACTCTTCGCGCGAAAGGCGGCATCTCGAAAGCGTTCCTTCGCCTTGGCTGAGATATTCGCTCGGGCCTCTGGTTTCGACCATTGCCGTGTTGCGGCGGCTGATGCTCTGGCGCGCACCGCAGGATCAGCCAGGTACTGTTTGCGCGCGGCAGAGATTATCGCCCTCGTCTCGTCACATGGGGCGTTACCGCCAAGCCTCAAGTTGTAGCCGCGTGGATGTAACGTGTCCAGCGCCGTGATCCAGTGGGCCTCCATGCGGTTTAGTTCATCAGGGGTGGACGCCGCACCGATCTGTTCGGCCATGAACGCCCCCGGGCCGTGCTTCCGCAGGGAACGCTGAAATTCCCGACAGTTATTGACGGCGCTTTGATGCTGTGACCAGCGATGGGCGAGTGTGTTCTTGGTCTGACCAACATACATTTTGCAATTCACAGTGTTCGTGATCTTGTAAATGATTCCGTATGGTTTCGCAGTCATCGCTGATACCAGCTTGAGACGCGAAACGCAGTGACGACAAGGGCTAGACGTACCTGAAGGGTACGGAGTAGAAAAACAAGCGGGCGCGGCCCAACACCGTAGACACACAAAACTGGCTCCTTTCTTTTGCCTTTTTCGAAGTTTGTTGAGCCGCGACCGATTGAGTTGCTAACAGACTAGCTTTCAAATTTACCAAACGAGTTTCCCACTGGCGCTACGCGCTGGAGTGGGGATTTAACCAAATGAACAACGAACAACAGGTTGAGCAATCAACCAACCCTGACACCTCGCTCGCCGATCTGAGTTTGGCCGAGTACCGCGCAACCCGCAACGGTTCGACTGCGAAGCAGTCTTCAACCGGAAGCACGGAAGCCGGTACGCAAGCTGAGACTCCAAAAGCGGAAGAGAGTCAGGATGTCCCCGCTGGCTCGGAAGAGTTAGGCGAAACCGCTGAGGAATCGGACACCGAAGAAAATTCACAGGAGCAACCCAAACGTAAGGGTGGCTGGCAACGGAAAATCGAACGCGCCGAGCGGGAAATAGAAACGCTCAAGGCTCAGTTGGCGGCAAAGCCCGCTGTGACTGAACCGAATAAGGCAGAGACGAAGCCCGTTGCGGCTGAACTTCCGAAGTTCGACGAATCGACCAAACCGCGTCTCGAAGGGTTTGGATCGCTTGAAGAATTTTCAGAAGCCCTTACCGACTGGAAGTTGTCGCAAAGAGATTTCAATCTCGCACAGGATCAGGTAAAAGCCAAAGCCCAAACCGAATACGAGACCGCCATCGCGCGCTGGAATCAGCGACAAGCAGATGCTAAACAAGAGCACTCTGACTATGACGATGTACTGGCAAGCGTAAACGACGTAAAGCTCACGCCCGCTCACCAGAAGATCCTTGTCGATAGCGACCTCGGCGCGGAACTCGCCTACCAACTGGCTCAAGACCCGAAGGAATTGAAGAAATTCGCTTCGCTCGAACCGTTAGCAGCGGCTCGATTCCTGGGCAAGTTAGAAGCCGGCTTCGAGACTCCTTCCGAACCAATCACCAAGACCAGCAATGCTCCCCGTCCCATTCGTCCCATCGGTGGGCGCTCGGCCAGCATCGGCACATTCAATGTGGCGACCGCTTCGCTAGGCGACTACCGCAGGGCGCGCGAAACGGGACGGCTCAAGTAACGCTGGCACAACCGCGCGTTTTCCGCGCAGAAACCATTTAAATGGCTAACGTATTAATCACCGACCAGCACATCGCAGCGGAAGCTCTGATGGTGCTCGAAAACGAATTGGTCTTCACGAAGCAGGTCAATCGTGATTACCAGAGCGAATACACCGGCCCCGCCAAGCGCGGAGCCACCATCTACGCGAAGCGGCCGCCACGCTACAACGTGCGCGATTCGCAGACCGCGACTCCGCAGGACACCCTGATTACCGAAGTGCCGGTTACGCTGAATCACCAATTTGGTGTGGATGTGGACTTCAGTTCGCAGGAATTGACGTTGAGCATCGACGGCTTCTCCGAGCAGGTACTCAGACCGGCCATGTGCCAGATCGCCAACTCCATCGACCTCGCCG
>CBAAAA010000038.1:10085-16814 GCA_964658695.1 uncultured Solirubrobacteraceae bacterium
GCAATCGACCGGCAACATCGTAGGCACTCCCGGCACGGCTCCAGGCACCGGCGCAACCGCGCAGTCCTCGCTGCTGGTTTACGGACAGGCGCAAGCGCTGTTAGACAAGAACGCCTGCCCGAGAGACGGAAACCGGGCTATCGTCATCAACGAAGACGCGCAGGCCATCACCGTTCCAAATCTCGCCGGCTTGTTCCAGCCCGCTACTTCCATCGCCAGCCAGTACAGCGATGGACAGATGGGGAAAGCGCTCGGGCTCAAATTTGGAATGTCCCAGAACGTCTATGTCCCGACCTTCGGAGCACTCGGCGGTACTCCCGTCGTGAGCGGCACCGTCACAGGTCAGACCCTCCCCAACGGAACCACGCTATCGGCTACGCTGCCGACCTTCAGTGTCCTTACTTCCGGCTGGACCGCTTCGACCCTCGTGCTCAATCAGGGCGACGTTGTTTACTTCGCCGGCTGCTACTTACTCAACCCGGCATCCCGTCAGAACGCCAATAAGCTCAAGGGCTTTTGCGTGGCGGCTCCCGTTACTTCGAACGGCTCCGGTATCGCTACGATTACGCTGACCGAGCCGATGATCGTTGCTCCTTCACCGTGGCAGAACGTCACGACCGTTCCCGCTCCCGGCGCATCGATTACCTTCGCCAGCGCTGCGAACGTGGTCTCTCCGCAGAACATCGCGTTCCATAAGAACGCTATTACTCTCGCGTGCGTCCCGCTCCCCTTACCGGGTGGAGTCCACATGGCCGCTCGTAAGGGCGACGATCAACTCGGCCTGTCGATTCGCTTCGTCGCGGCTTACAACGTCCTCACGGATCTTTTTGTAGGCCGCTTCGACATCTTGTGCGGCTGGGCCGTCCTCCGTCCCGAGTGGCTTGTTCGAGTCGCTGGTTAGTACCTACAGGGGGCGCTTCGGCGCTCCCTTCTGCTTTCGAAAAGGTTCCCAAATATGACAGCTTTAGACCTTATTTCCGCCGCGCTCCGTTGGACCGGGACACTCATGGCGGGAGAAATCCCGAGCCCGGAGGAATCGACAGACGGACTCTATGCCCTCAACGACCTGCTGGACTCCTGGAGTGCCGAACAGGTGTACGTCTACACCCAGACGATGGACACGTTCATCACCGTTGCAGGACAAGCCAGCTACTCGTGGGGACTGGGGGCAACGGGTGTCACGACGGTTCCGCCAATCCGATTACTGCACGGCAATGCACTCTACCAGAACGTCGATATGCCCGTCGAAATCATCTCTCTGGCCGACTGGAATCTGATGGCCGACCGGAACCTGACGACCGGCGACATAGCAACGAAGATGTACTGCGATTACGCCTGGCCGATTGCGAACTTAAACCTCTATCCGGTTCCGAAGACGAGCGGCGGCGCGACCATCCACCTGTATAGCCTCAAGCCCCTCGGAAACATTGCGTCGATCACTACGACGTTCAATCTTCCTCCCGGTTACAGCCGCGCGATTCGCTTCGCCTTGGGCATGGATCTGACTGGCGAGTTCGGCAAACCGCTGACCCCGGCCATGCTCGCCTTGGCGCAGGGCGCGTCCGACTCGCTCCGCAAGCTGAATGAAGAGACACTCCGTTCGCTGGCGATGCCTCCGAATCCTCCTGTTTCGCAACCGCAAGGAAATCAATAACCGTGATTGTGCAAGATTTGATCGAAATGGCGCTGCGTAAGATCGGCGCTACCAATCACGGGCGCATTTCCGGCCCTTCCGTGCTCGCTGACGGACTCGCAGCGCTCAACGTGATGGTGGACGCCTGGGCGCTCGAAAAGCTCATGATGTACACCACCGCGCGCAACGTTTACGCTCTTGTCCAGAATCAGGGCGTGTACATGCTTGGACCGCAGGGACCGGATTGGATCGGGCCGCGTCCGATGTCGATTTACGCGGCGGGCCTGCTGGTGGGGAATACCGACCCAACGCAAGTGTATGAGCGGCCGCTGAAGCTGCTCATCGACGCGGAATGGGCGGCAACCCGCCTGAAAAACCTGACCTCTACCCTGCCCACACACCTTTACTACGACCAGTATTTCAACAATCCCAACTCTGCGACGAGTCCGGTAGGCTCCGGCAACGTCGTGCTGTGGCCGACTCCCACGCAAGTCAATTCGGTGGCGATCTACTCCCCGCAAGCCGTCTCCAACTTCACCGCTCTGACACAAGTGATTGCGCTTCCGCCTGGGTACGGGCGGGCGCTTCCTTATAACTTAGCGGTGGAGATGGCTGCTGAGTTTGACGCCGAACCAAGCGATGTGGTGATGGGAATTGCCATGCAGAGTAAAGCCGACATCAAGCGGCAGAACGTAGCTGGCGGATTCGGGCGACTGGATACCGGGCTCGGCACGCAAGGCGGCGGGTACGACTGGATTGCAGATGAGGTCCGGTAAGTGAGCCGCTTCTCGGGCTTCATCGGGCCGAGCTACACGTCCCGCGCAATCGCCAGCGATGCGGAGACTTGTATCAACTTTTACCCGGAAGCGGTAGGCAGTCAAGGCGGCGCGGATAACTCGCCGACAATTCTTCTCTCGAAGCCGGGGCTCGGCTTCTTTGCTTCACTTCCCGGCGCGGCTTCCGTGCAGGCGATCCTCAACGTCAACGGCAGATGCTTTGCGGTGGGCGGCGGGGCATTTTGGGAAGTCTTCGCTAACGGCAACGTCACTAAACGCGGCACGGTTGCGGGCGACACCCGCCCGCAACTCAGCGCCAATCAAACACAGGTACTCATTCTGGCGGGCGGCATGGGGTTCATCTTCACCCTGGCGACCAACGTTTTCGGCGTCGTCACGTCTTCCGGTTGGCCGCAGGGCGCTGACAAACTCGCGTTTCTAGATGGGTATTTCATCGCGCTCGAAAGCCCTGGACAGACGTTTGCGATATCGTCCGTGAACGACGGGACAAAGTGGGCCGCTCTCGACTTCGGTACTGCCCAAGGGCAGCAGGGCAACATGGTCACGATGATCTGCGATCAGCGCCAAGTCTGGTTTCAAGCCGATAGCCATACCGAGATCTACTACGACAGTGGCGCAGCCTCGTTCCCAATTGTTCGACTGAGCGGGGCCTTTATGGATCAAGGCTCTATCGCTATCGACGGCGGCTGCAAGGCCGATAACGCGATCATGTGGCTCGGGCAGAACACGGACGGCGCGGGCGTCGTGTGGAGAACCAACGGCTACACTCCGCAGCGGGTCTCGACCCATGCGGTTGAGGCTGCTTTGCAGAGTTACCCGCTCCTCAGCGATGCAGTCAGCTATTGCTATCAGGACGGAGGACATACGTTCTTCGTCATGACTCTTCCCAGTGCGAACGGAGGACTGGGAGTTACCTGGGTCTACGATATTGCTTCGGGATTCTGGCATCAGCGCGGCTGGTGGAACGCCAGCTTGAGCATGTATCAGGCTGATCTCGCCCGATGCCATGCGTTCTGTTTTGGACAGCATCTAGTTGGAGACTACCAGAGCGGAACCCTCTACACGATGAGCCAGTCGATCTATACCGACAACGGCACACTGATCCGACGCGAACGCACGGCTCCCGACCTGGCGAACGGCGGCGAGTGGAATTTTTACCCCGAATTGACTCTCACCCTGCAATCAGGAGTGGGACTCGACGGCGCAGGCCTCCGCAACGCCAACGCTCCGATGACGCTGGTAAGTCCAGTGGGGTTAGTCCCGAACAACGTGGCTATCGTTCCAGGGCGCGGCGGCTACTTTGCGGCGGGCTCGGGAACCTCGGAGAGTGAATTTCTGCTGGCGCTCGGGGCTTTGAATGTCTATCAGGCGTTCGGAATGCCGGCAGCTCTCACGCTCGGTAACGAAGTGCTGGCCGGCGTGCCGCTGCTCTATCGGAACGGGCCGGCGCTACTGGTCCCGAATCCCGTCACCGCGACTAACATCTTCGCTCCGCATTGGCTATTCGCCTGTCAGACGCCGGTACTCTCGGCAACCGTCCACTACAACAACCTTGTGAGCTTTACTTCGGGGGTAGCGATCATCCCCGATACAGTGGCTCCGGTTCGCTATGTCTTCCAGGTGGCAAGTCCGGTTTACACGCTCATCTACCCGTCTCCGTATTCGCCCTTGGCGACCGGGACCAGCTACGCGGTAGCCAGTTACTCGTATAACTCGACGGCGGCGGCGACCACCATCACGCTCACGACGGCTTACACCGGCACACTGGCGGTTCTGTTCTCGGCTCTCGACGGTCCTACCATTCCGGTTGCAGGCTTGTACGAGGCTTGGCCGGATTGGAGACCGCTGGCGACCGGCGAGATCGACGCGGCCTGCGATACCTTCAATTGGGCCTTGCGCGCATTTCAGGCGGCTTACGCCGTCACCAGCCAGCCCGTCTATCAGCAGGCGGCGACCGCGACCATCCAGCAAGCGGCCATTGTCTATAACATCAACGACTCGCGCGACTGGCTGAAACCCACCTACCAGCTACAGCCGTTTGCGCAATCCGGGTCGTTCTCATTTACCAACGTCACGCCCGCGCCTGTTTTCCAGTGCGATGCGGCGGGCGATGTGCAGATTGTGTTTCCGGCGACCACGGCGGGACAAACGCAGTACGGGATAGCGTCCATCAACGATGTCTATGCCAGCGGCAACACGACGCAAATCTGGATCGGCTCGACCATCGCGCAGAGTATTCAGGTTTATATCGACACCACCAATCAATCGCCCTACGTGGCGGCAAACCGTTATCTGGCGACCATCACCCTTCCGGCTGGACCGATTGCGCTTTACACCCTGCCCCTCACGTCGTTCAAGAATTCGACGGCTGCAACTCTGCCGGTGAACTCCGTGGTCTACACGTTTGGATTTCTGGATATCGTGCAGACGGCGCATACGCTCACGCTGCAACGGGTACGGCAATTACCGAATCTGACCATTCCCTATATTGCCGGCGCGATTCCGTTTACCGCCAATTTCCTCGGCACACCGGCATCTCTCATCGGCTGGCGCGGGCCTGTCTACTCGGGCTATCAATCGCCTTCGACCTTCAAGCGCATGGGGAACGAGGCCGGCGTAACGGCCAACGTACAATTCCTGAGCGATTCGCAAGCGGCCTGGACCGCGCAGGCTTCGACGCATGATGCCGGGCCGTTCGCTCCTGTTTTCATCTTCAACCGGGCCGATGCGGTGCAGTATGGACCGGCGAATACCTGGGCCTGGAGCGGGCCTGACCCGAATGCCGGCTGGTGCGGCTATCAGTATCGTCCTCTCGCGGAGCTGGCCGAATGTATCGCGCAGTGCGCGGGAACCGAGAGTTACTACGCCAATGCGGTAGTCGTCTGCAACCGCTTTTTGACGTGGACGGATAGCTTCTGGAGCAATGCGCTCACCGGACCACCGACCGATTTTCCGATTACCGGCGCGCAGAACAACTATCAAGAGGTTCACATTCCGGCGCTGATCCTGCGCGCGGTGCTCTACATGGCCTCGAAGTTCGGCATGACCGCGACTTACACGTCCCTGATGAGTAAGTGTCAGGCGTTCTGGGTTTCGCAGTATCAGCTCACCGGCGCGATGGCGGGAACGTTCTGCACGAACCTACTCGCCAATGGCGTCTTTGGCTTCCAGACCGGGGAGATACTCAGAACCCTCGCGCAGTGGTACACCTGGGCCAACGCCAACGCGCAGCCGGCGATGGCGGTGCAGGCGCAGACCTGGGCTACCGGCCTGGTGACGTATGCGCTCGATGCCTCGGGCAATGTCGGAGGGGTCGGAACCAATCCGCAGATCAGTCTCTTGTGCTCCAACGACGGCGGGCGAACCTGGGGCAATGAACGTTCGATTTCGATGGGCGCTCTCGGACAGACACAGCAGAAGGTATCCTGGCGGCGGCTCGGCAGATCGCGCGACCGGGCGTTTAGAGTCGTTTGCTCCGAGCCCGTCTTCGTTGCGCTGATCGCGGCCGATCTGGTAGCGACTCAACAATGAGTACTCCGACAACTCCGATTCAGCCGGCTCCGGGAACGCGGCCTATTGACGATAGGGGCAATGTCTCGCCAGAGTTTCAACGCTGGTTCAACAGCATCGTGGTAGCGACTCAGCAGGTAGCGACGAATACAACCGCAGTGACGGGACATAGCGCAACGCTGGCGACCATCACGACTCAGGTTGCGGCGCTCCAGGGCGGCGCGAACGCGACTCTGGGTGGACCGAATAAGTTCACCGGCGTCAACACCTTCAAGCTGGCTCCCGTCTTCAGCGACCAGGCGGGCACGCGCTATGCCCTCGGCCTGGGATCAGCGGCCACTTATCCGGCTTCCGCCTTCGCAGCGGCAGGCACGGCGGGAACGTCGCTCACGATCCAACACAACGGCGTGCTGAACAGTTCACAGACTCTATTGAATCTGGCGGCAGGCTCGAACGTGACGCTGACAGAAGCAGCCGGCACGGTGACGATTGCGGCGGCAAGCGGAGTCACGGCGGCATCGTGGGACAGCCTGCAAGTTACTTGGGGCGCTCCTTCAGCGGGATACAACACTTACACATGGGGATAAATATGCAATCGCTTTTAGGCGTCCAGGGCTGCGCAAGTGAGGCTTTAGCCCAATGAGTTGGCCTTCGGTTACAGCGGGACAGAACCTACTCGCGGCTCAATACAACCTGCTCGTCACGGCGATGCAGACCTGGGGCGGGGCAGTCAATGGCGGCGGCTTCGCCTTGACAGGCGTAGCGTCGATTGCTGTTACTGGTGCGATC
>CBAAAA010000039.1:0-16738 GCA_964658695.1 uncultured Solirubrobacteraceae bacterium
ATTTGCGGTTCCTGAACTTACATATCAGCAGTGGCAACGCGGAGCTACTCCGAATCTGATTGTCAGTTACCTGAATGAGGCGGGCGACTCAATTCAGAATGCTGTCGAGTTGTCGAAGGCACGCTAGGCGAGGGGAACAGATATGAAAAACTTCATTGTTTCACTCTGCGCCTTTACGATTGCCGGTCTGGCATCGACCTCCAGTGCAGCCGTTCCTCCAGACACGTTCAGCACCTTTGCCGGAGCGGGTCCGGACCACGCTCCGGCTCTTGCAGCTAACGTAGAGTATCCGGTCAGTGTGGCCGTTGACAGCTCTGGCAACTTCTACTTCGCGGATCAAAACGGCAACGAGCAGCGAGTCTTCAAAATTACTGCCAGTGGCTTGTTAACGGTCGTCGCCGGCAATGGATTTGCCGGGTTCAGTGGCGACGGCCAGCTCGCAACCTTGGCGGAGCTCAATGGGCCGCGGGCAGTCGCTCTTGATTCTTCTAACAACCTCTACATAGCGGATCAGCGGAATTGTGTGATTCGAAAGGTGACCGCAAGCACCGGACTGATTAGCACGATCGGCGGAACCCCGGGCGCGTGCGGCTATTCGGGAGATGGTGGGCCTGCCACGAAGGCAGAGATGAATAATCCGGTCGGCGTCGCCGTTGACTCGTCCGGGAATGTATATATCGCGGATTTTAATAACGCGCGAATCCGCAAGATAGAAACGAATGGAACCATCATTACCGTTGCTGGAAACGGGACTGGCGGTTTTTCCGGAGACGGAGGTGCGGCCACAGCGGCGGAACTAAATGGGCCGCAGGGCGTGGCCGTAGACTTCGCTCACAACATCTACATCGCGGATGCATACAATTACAGAATTCGTAAAGTATCGGCCAGTAACGGCGTGATTAGTACCGTCGCGGGGGACGGTACAGCAGGGTACTCCGGTGATGGCGGTCCCGCTACTAAGGCAACGATCAGTTACTCACAAGGGATCAGCTCTGACTCTACCGGTAAACTTTTCCTCGCCGACACCAACAACTGCGTGATTCGGGAAGTAACTACGTCGGGTATCATCAGCACCGTGGCCGGCGATCATGCGTGTGGGTTTTCAGGCGATGGCGGAACCGCCACCAGCGCTGAATTGTATTATCCGTACGGAGTGGCGGTGGATAGCAGCAGCCATCTTTACATTGCTGATTATTACAGCCTGCGCATTCGGAAGTCCACCGTCGGGAGCACCATCAATACCGTCGCTGGCAATGGCACGCTCTTCTATCTTGGCGACGGCAATCCCGCGGAGGGCGCGACCCTGAATCGTCCGCTGAGCGCTACTTCCGATAAGTCCGGCAATATCTATATCACTGACCAATCCAGCTGTGTAGTCAGAAAAGTTTCGACAACCGGCATCATCAACACGGTAGCGGGGACACCAGGAGCCTGCGGTTTTTCGGGAGACGGAAGTGCCGCGACCAGCGCGAAGCTAAACGCACCGGTCAAAGCAGTCGTCGATCTTTCCGGCAATTTGTATATTGCGGATCGAAACAACTGCAGGATTCGCAAAGTCGCCTCGTCCGGGATCATCAGCACGTTCGCCGGCAGCGGGTTATGCGCCTTCGGTGGAGATAACGGACATGCAACCGGAGCACAATTGTCCTATCCGGATGGGCTGTCTGTCGACACCTCGGGCAACGTCTTTATTGCGGATACATATAATCAGCGGGTAAGGAAGATAGCTGCCGGAAGTGACACGATCTCGACCGTGGCTGGAAACGGCACTGCCGGATTCGGTGGAGACGGCGGGAGCGGAACTTCCGCTGAGTTGTACTATCCAACTGACACTGCCTTTGATTCGATCTCCGGAACTGTTTATATTGCGGATCAATCCAACAATCGAGTCAGAATGCTGCGGAATGGAATCATCAGCACGTTTGCCGGAAACGGCGCCGGTGGCTTCCAGGGCGATGGCGGCCAGGCAACTGAGACCAGCGTCTATCAGCCCAGTCAGGTGGCCGTTGATGCTGCCGGCGACGTGATTATCAGCGATTACTACAACGCTCGCATTCGCTGGGTCAGCACCACCGGGGTCATCTACACGGTAGCCGGCAACGGAACTTACGGTTTTGCGGGCGATGGCGCCCCGGCACAAACCGGCGAGATTTCGCAGGCCTGGGGCGTGGGTGTCGATCCATCGGGTAACATCTACGTAGCTGACACCAATAACCAGCGAGTCCGTGTGGTGGCTGCAATTCCTAACGTGGCGCCCTCCAGCTACACCGTGACTTTTCCGGAACAGCAGGTGAACACAACCAGTGATCCTCAACCGCTGCTTTTGCACAGCGTCGGGCCGGCGATTATCAACAACTTCTCGCCTTCCAGTCCCTTCACCGAGGCGGACGATTGCCCATCCGCAATCGGCTCCTCGTCGTCCTGCAATGTCGACACTTACTTTACGCCTTCGAAAACAGGATTTCAGTCGGGCAGCTTGACCCTGTCAACGAACAGCTACTTCACTCCGAATGTGACGGTCAGTCTAAGCGGGACGGGCGGTGGTCTGGTGTTCACGCCCGAATCTGCGAACTTCGGAAAGCAGGGCATCGGAACGAAGAGCGCCGCCATCTCCTTTACCTTCGCCAACGATTCGACGTCGTCGCTGATATTCAGCAGCGTCTACACGACCCGCACCACCTTCGCTGTGTCGTTTAACAGCTGCACCGGGACCATAGCAGCCGGCAAATCCTGCATTGTTTCGGTGACCTTTACTCCCACAGTCACTGGTGCGGCAACGGCAACTCTGGTGCTGAAGGATTCCGATGCGAGCAGTCCGCAGTTAATTCCCCTGAGTGGGGTCGGAGTTGCGACAAGCATCTCTCCATCCACTTTGTCCTTCGGTACAGTTACCAAGGGCAGCAGCAAGACTCTATCCACGACCGTGTCGAATAAGGGAACTGGAACCTTGACGTCAGTGTCGGCCTCCCTTACAGGCTCCAACGAAGCCGACTTCCACTACACCACCACGTGCAAATCATCGCTTGCAGCAGGTTCCAGTTGCTCATACACGGTGACCTTCAAACCGTCAACCACCGGTGCCGAAGGTGCAGCCCTGAGCGTCTCCGACAACGAGGGCACATTCGGCGTCGGCCTTACGGGTACCGGCCACTAACACACATTCCGTATGAACAGGGCAGGATGTCGCGACCGCGGCGCCCTGCCTCACTTACCGACGATCATTTTAGATTCAGCCTCAAACCGGTGATAACCGCGAAAGCTTTTCTCAAACAAAGACTGATACGACTTAGAACTCACGTAGGAAGTCGAATTGCTCAACAGCAGGAAGTGCTTCCCGGAGATCGTAACATCGGAGTAATCGAGAATGCTGCGTCCTTCGTTAATTGCATACTCAGAGCCGATCCCCGATGTATTTGCGATGAGCCGCAAGATGGCCCCGGATTCGGCGTCCACATAGATATAACCCTGATAAGCGGAAACGAGCGATTTCTTTTCCCACGTGCCGTTGAGGAGCACCTGAGTGCCGATCAGGAACTGGGAACTTGCAGCAGGAACCGAGTACTCAAAGACACCTGTTCTGATCCCGTTCCAAACTTCCCAATGATCCCAGGCGAACCGCGCATGATTCGAATGCATAAACGTGATGCGCATCGTGTTCGAAAACTCGCCGCTGGACCAGGAATCACCGACTTCTCGTTTGGCGGGCGGCCAACTGCTCCGACCACGTTCATCCAGGATCCTCTCGCGGCCGTGAACAAAACTAATCTGCTCTCTGATGGTCGATCGGTGCTTCCATTCTTCAGGTCCATCTGTGTGCGCCTGTTTCAGGAAGCATTCCGTTCTGGACTGACAGGTGAAGTCGATCAGGCTGGTCAGATAACCACTCACGTAGCGGGCGGCTTTCAGAAACAGCTCATTTACCTGCTGCTGCGACGGACGCGGCGTGCGGCTCACTACTGGGACAGCAGCTTTCGGCAGCCCCATAGAGCGCTCTTTCAATAAGCGCAGCGCTGCAACCGTGCTCTTTCCCGCCCCCTGCCTCTCTATCCACCTGACATCTTCTTCTCCGATCTGCTCGCTTAAATCGGTATGTTCGACTAGAAGCGCGGTTTCGGCATCACTACTTCGCGACTCGATGCGGAAGGTAAGGGCGCGCAGGAGGGCTGCTCCATCCACTGCTGCACTCGCGGTCTGAAGCTGAACGGCTAAACAAATCAGAACGGCTAGTCGCCTCTGCATGAAGAACGCTGTTTGTTAGTGTATCCACAGACAAACCAGTTTCGAATGTAAGGACGCATCCATCGCCGCCTACATATTTCTGGGACAAATATTCGCCACCTTCGCGATGACGGGAATCATATGGTTTGTCCAGGTGGTCCACTATCCGTTGTTCGCCGTTGTCTCAGATCCGGACCATCTTCGTTATGCTCCGCTGCACCAAAAGTGGACTGGCTGGATCGTTGGGCCTCCGATGCTTTTGGAACTTGCCACGTCAACTCTGCTGCTCTGGCCGGCCTTTCGCCCGCGCTTCATCGGGGGGTCAGGCGCGGCCTCCGGCTTTGCGCTACTGGCAATTGTCTGGATTTCGACTGCGCTCCTCCAGGTTCCACTGCATGAACGGTTGATGAAAGGGCTGGACCTTGATACCGTAGGCCGACTGATACAGACCAACATCATTCGCACCGCGGCCTGGAGCCTCCGCAGTGCTCTGATGCTGTTCTGGCTGCACAAAGCGCTTTAGACGAGCAATTATCGCTTATGGAAGCGCTCCAGATCTAAACCTGCAGCGTGGCGATATCCACAGTGGAGCGATGGCCCTCAATCACCACAATTCCGCTTTCGGTCACGAAGTATTTCTTTCGATCCTCTTCCAGGTTGTAGCCAATTTTGACACCCTCCGGAATTTTGCAGTTCTTGTCAAGAATCGCCCGGCGGATACAGGACTTGCGTCCAATATCGCAATTATCGAACAGAACCGAATCTTCCACAACCGCGCCCGAATGTATGCGTACGCCCCGGCCTAATACTGAGCCGCGCACTATGCCTCCCGAGATGATGGAACTTCCGGCAATGATCGAATCCGTTGCAAACCCACGTCGGTCCTCATCGTCGAACACGAACTTTGCCGGAGCATCGAAGTAGCCCGCGGTCCGTAGCGGCCATTGCCGGTTGTACAGATTGAGTTCAGGTGAGACCGATCGCAGGTCCATACTAGCTTCGTAGTAGGCGTCTAGCGTACCCACGTCTCGCCAATACTGCGGCGAGCCAATCGGATCGCCAGGAATCACATTGGTCTGGAAATCGTACGCGTACATGTCGGCGCGCCCGATCAGGCCAGGAAGAATATCTTTCCCAAAGTCGTGCGCGCTGTTTTCCTTCTTGGCATCCGCGTACAGTTCCCTCAGCAGCAAGTCCGTGGAGAAGATGTAGTTGCCCATGGAGGCGTGAACACGGCTCGGATCGGTGGGCATCGTGGGCGCATCCACGCGCTTTTCGTGGAAGCCGATGATCGCCCCCTCGCCAGTGGTCTCGATCACGCCGAACTCGGAAGCATACTCCTTCTCGACCGGAATCGCCGCCACGGTGGCGCCGGCGCGCTTTTCCACGTGGTACTCGATCATCTGCCGGATGTTCATCCGATAGATGTGGTCGGCGCCAAAGATCACGACAACGTGCGGATCTGCCTGTTCGATCAGATTGATGTTCTGATAGATGGCATCCGCCGTGCCCCGGTACCAGTCCTCCTGCTGCGACCGCATCTGGGCCGGCACAGGGATGATGAAGTTGTTCTTCAGCAGCCCACTGACCTCCCATCCTTCACGCAGGTGCTGCAACAGGGACTGACTCTTGAACTGCACCAGCACATAAATGGAAAAGATGCCGGAATTCACCAGGTTACTGAGGACGAAATCGACGATCCGATAACGCCCGCCAAACGGCACTGCCGGTTTGGCACGCTCTTTGGTCAAAGGAGAAAGCCTGGTCCCTTTCCCCCCTGCAAGCACAAACGCCAGAACGCGAAGCTGCATCCCTAAGGTCTCCCGCCGATTAGCATAACGTGGACTCTCTCCAAACCGCACCATCGCCCGCAGAAGACGAGCAAAATAGCACTACATCTTCGAAAAATGCTGCACAACCGGGGCATTTTGCACCTGCTCTAGAAAAGTTCCGAAACCTAGACGTCACAAACGGGACTAAGGCTTCCAGTCGAGAGCAAGTTGCACAAAAGATCGGACTGCGACACCGGTTGGACCCTTTGAAAGCCAGGCTTTCGGATCGTCGAGCCATGCTGTTGACGCTATATCAAGATGAACCCATGGCGTCGGATCCGCAAATTCCCGGATGAACCAGGCTGCCGTGATCGAACCTCCATAGCGGCCTCCGATATTCGGCAGATCGGCAAAAGCCGACTTCAAATATTCCTTGTACTCTTCGTCCATAGGAAGTTGCCAGGCTTTTTCTCCCGCGCTCCGAGAAGAAGCCAGAAAGCGATCGAGAAAGCCCTGATCGTTCGTGAACGCACCGATATTGTGATGTCCAAGCGCCACACCGATGGCTCCCGTCAACGTCGCGGCATCGATGATGTGGGTTGCGCCGTGACGATTAGCATAGGTAATCGCGTCAGCCAGTATCAGGCGCCCCTCAGCGTCGGTATTAAGCACTTCAATCGTCTTTCCGGACATGGAAGTGACAATATCGCCAGGCCGTTGGGCATTCCCGCTGACCATGTTCTCCACGGTTGCGACGTACCCGGTCACGGGAATCGGGGGCTTGAGTTGTGAAATGGCCCGCATCGCGCCAATCACCGCCCCGGCTCCGCCCATGTCGTACTTCATCTTTTCCATGCCGTCGGAGGGCTTGATGGAGATCCCGCCCGTGTCGAACGTCACGCCTTTCCCTACCAGGGCAAGATGGTCCTTACCGGCGGCTTCGGCAGGAAGATACTTCATCACAATGAGGAATGGAGCATTGCTGCTTCCCTGAGCCACCCCCAGGAGGGCGCCCATCCCGAGCTCCGCCATTGCACTCTGATCCAGGATTTCGCATTCCAGGCCGAATTCTGTGCACATCGATTTTGCGGCTTCGGCCAAATCCGCGGGCACGAGTCTGTTCGGAGGTTCGTTTACGAGATCACGCGTCAGATTCTGGGCTTCCGCAACGATGCGGCCCTTTTCCGCGGCGCTCTCAAAGGTTGTTTTGGCGCCGCCTGACACCGCAATCAAGAGATCATCCAGGTGCTTATCTCCCTTCTTGGGATCGGTCTTGTATTTATCCGCTTCCCAGATGCCCAGAACAACGCCTTCCACTACCGCGCTGACCTGTTCGCTATCCCCACTCTCCAGCAAAATAGCCAGTTTATGAATGCCTTTCGGTTTCAAAGTCCGGGCCAGCACGCCCCCGATCCGGCGCGCCTCAATAGTTGAGAACTTCTCAGGCTTGCCACCGCCGATTACAATCAAACGCCTTGCGGCCAATCCCGCCGGGCGGTGCAAAAGAGCGCTTTCGTAAAGCTTTCCTGTAAATTCACCCGATGTGCGCAACTCCGCCAACCAGCCGGACTGCTCCGCGATCTTCGGATCGGTGCCGGATTCGAAGGCAATCAACGCCAGCGCGTCCGCATCCACGTTCTCAATCGATTGAGTCTCAATTTGAATTTGCATGTTTTCCTGTTTGCGCTCAGCAGAATATGTTCCGACTGATTGCCGCGAGTGATCGCCGCGAGCTCGAAGCAACGCCCGAATAAGTGCCTGGCCAGATTATTGCCGGGCGCGCCTCGCCATTTCCGCCTTGGCTTCAGCCTGCATCTCTTTCGCCTTAGTCGCCTCACGCTTGGCGACCGCGATCTCCACTTTGATCTTGCCGCCCTTCAAGTAGAGCCGGGTGGGAACCAGCGTCAGGCCCTTCTCCCGCGTCTCCACTCGCAGCTTGTCGATCTCGGATCGATGCAAGAGCAGCTTTCGCTTTCGCACCGGGGCATGATTCATAATGTTTCCGTGCGAATACTCGCTGATATGGGCATTCATCAGCCACGCCTCATCATCCTGGATCTCGGCGTAACTTTCCTTCAGCTGAATTTTGCCGGTCTTAGCCGCTTTTACCTCGGTACCGGTCAGCACCATGCCGGCCTCAAAGCGTTCCAGCAGGTGAAAGTTGTGACCTGCGGAACGGTTGTCGCTCAAAATCTTTAGTTCGCTTTGCTGGGCCAATTTGCTGAAGCAATTACTTTCTGCAACGAAATACTGGACCGGTGCTTGCACGCCACCCGGTAGCTCAACGTCTCTCAATCAAACGAGAGGAATATACCCCCCGGTTCACAGTATTGTCTGAGGATCGGTAAGGGCCCAGTCGGAAGCTGAGCATCCGGTCTGGGTGCTGCGAAGATAGTCTAACATGGCTGGATACATCTAAGGTGAAGTTTTCAAAGAGATTAGCTCCGTTTGGGGCGGTCCGTTCCGGGCTGCTGTTGTGCTGCGTTCTGGCCGTATTGGTCATCTCGGTTCACGCCAGCACCCGAAAAGGGGATCACTTCTTCAAGCTGGCCCAGAAGGCCGAATCCGACAAGGAATTCGACAAGGCATTGGACTTCTATGATCAGGCGCTGGCGACTGATCCGAAAGACCCTGGATACGTCCTCGCCGAACAGCGCGCTCGCACCTCAGCGGCCAATTGGCACGTTCAGCGTGGCAAGCAGTTACTCCAGCAGCAGAAGCTGAACGAGGCCTTAGTCGAGTTCGAAGGCGCGCTGCTCGCCGATCCAAGCTCCCAGATTGCCATCCAGGAGGTCCGCCAGACCAGCGCCATGCTCAAGGAGAAAGCGCAGCAACCGGCAAACGTTCCTGTGCTGACTCCGGCCGAACGGGCGCGCCAGGATATCGAGAACCGCATCAACTCGCTCGAAGGCCCGCCCACTCTTCGGCCCATCTACAGCCAGATTCGCAGCCTGAAAATGAACAATCAGCCGGTTCGCGTGCTGTATGAGAGCGTCGGCAAACTGGCCGGCATCAACGTTCTTTTCGATCCGCAAGGGATCGAAACTGTGTCAGGAAAAAACTTCAATCTCGAACTGACTGATTCCGGTCTCGATGAGGCTCTGAACTACATAGCCCTTGAGACCCATACCTACTGGAAACCGATCAGCAGAAATGCGATCTTCGTGACACAGGAGAGCGAAACCAAGCGGCAGGAGTATCAGGATCAGATTGTCAAGGTCTTCTATATTCAGAATTCGAGCACGCCTGCGGAGTTCACCGAGATCTTCAATGCCGTCAGAACCGGCGCCAAGCTGTCGACCGGAATCTTCCAGGTGCAGTCGCAGAACGCGATCGTGGCGCGCGGCCCAACCGACACCATTGCGCTGGTTGAAAAGCTTGTTCATGATCTGGACAAACCGAAGCCGGAAGTGCTGGTCGACGTAATCGTCATGGAAGTGAACAAATCGACGAGCAGAACATTAGGAGCCGCGCTGTTGGGCCAGGGCGGATTGAGCACGGCCATCAACTTCACGCCGCGAAACTCAATCACTGTCACTTCCACTTCGACTTCCACTTCCACAAGCAGCACGTCAACAAGTACCTCAACGATGACGAGTACTTCGGCCGGAGCCATCGCTCTGAACTCGCTGGGACACATCTCGACCGGTGATTTTTCCCTCTCGCTTCCGGGCGCGTTGCTGCAGGCGCTGCTGTCGAATTCGAATTCGCGCATTCTCCAGCGCCCGCAAGTGCGCGCCACCGACGGCGGTAAGGCTTCTTTGAAGATCGGCGAGAAGATCCCATACGTGTCGGGATCTTTGAATTCGGCGGTGGCAACCGCCGGCTCGATCCCATACGCGACCACGCAGTTTCAGCAGATCGATGTCGGCGTCAACATTGACATGCAGCCGCATGTGAACGGAGTCAACGACGTGAGCATGAAGATCAAAGTCGAGATATCCAGTAATCCGAGTAACATCAACATTGCCGGCGTCCAGGAACCGGTGATTGCCCAGCGAGTGAATGAGGCCGACATCCGAATGCGGGATGGAGAACCCGCTATTCTCGGTGGCGTCTCCGATGTGGAAGATAGCAACAGCATTTCGGGAGTTCCGGGAATCACAAACATTCCTGTGCTCGGTTATTTTTTCAGCACCAAGACGCGAAGCAAAACCGACGATCAGATCCTGATTGCGCTGATTCCCCATATCGTTCGCGCACCTGACCTTTCTGGACAAGGTGACCCCGGCGTTCTAGCCGGATCTGACCGTGTGGTGCGTGTCTTACGTCGTTCGACTGCAACGTCTACTTCGCCAATGCCGCCGGTTGGCTCCAGGGGTCCTTCGGGATCGGTTTCTCCAGGAACGGCTGGACCTGCCATCCCGGAAACTCAAGCTCAGCCGCGCCGCTTTCCTGGTCAACCCAACGATCAGCAGTTTGGCCAGCAACCTGAGCCCGCTGAAGTTCCTCAGCAACAGGAAGTTGAGCCGCAACCGGCTCCGCCGCAGTAAGATGGAATCAGGTTCAATGTTCCGCCCGGGATGCAACAGTGCGGAGCGCCGTCGCCGAAGCCAAGCTGGCTTTTCCCTCGTCGAGCTTGTGGTGGCATTCAGCATTCTGCTGATCCTTTCCGGTATGGCTGTTCCGCTTGCGCGCTACCAGGTACGCCGTCAAAGAGAAAAGGATCTACGCGAGGATCTCGTCGAAATGCGCCGGGCGATCGACAAATACAAGGATCTGTGCGACGCCGGGAAGATCCAGGCCTCCAGCCCCGATTCGTACTGCTATCCGCCAACCCTCGATGTACTGGTGGATGGTGTCAAACTCTCGAATACCCTCGCCGGCAATGGGCAGAGCGGCAAAATCCGCCTTCTGCGGCGCGTTCCGATCGATCCGTTCACCCGCGATAAGGATTGGGGAAAGCGGAGCATGCAGGATGAGCCGACCTCAGACTCCTGGGGCGGGCAGAACATCTTCGATGTTTATACCAAGACTATGGATAAGACAGCCGACGGGACTGCCTATTCGGAATGGTAACGAATATTCAAAATCTGCGACGCGGCTTCACTTTGATCGAACTAATGGTCGTCATGGCCATCATTTCGGTGCTGCTTGCCATTGCACTTCCGATTTACCAGAAGTCGATCATTCGCGCAAAAGAGAGTGTCTTGCGAAATAACCTGTTCACTCTCAACACCATGATTGATGAGTATTCAGTAGATAAGCAGGAAGCGCCGCAAAGCCTCCAAGACCTGGTGACCGACGGATACCTCAGGCAAATTCCGGAAGATCCGATGACCGGGAATAATCAAAGTTGGAAGCTGACCATGGAAGATACTCCAATTGGCGGAAGCAACGCCGCTCCGGGAATATTCGCTGTGCACAGCGGTTCTGACAAGACGTCTCTGGAAGGAACGCCCTACGCGGACTGGTAAAGACCGGCCTTGTTACACTGAGGTTCAGTAGCTTTCCGCCATCTTCCCCGATCGTCTAACGGTAGGACAGCGGCCTTTGGAGCCGTTAATCGTGGTTCGAATCCATGTCGGGGAGCCAAGCCCAACCATCTTGAAAGCCATGAGGCGGACTTCCTTGCCCTAGCGGCGCATGCACGGGCGTACTATAAACAGCGGAGCCAGAGCAACGCGCCTTCTTCTTCGAAAAGTGGGGAAAAACTCTTCACCTTCATCTCTTGATACGCTGACGGTAGGGAAACGTCATGGCCACGGCAACAAACATACCGCCGATCACAGTTGATCAATACGAGGCATTTGAGGGCTACCCTGGGCTACGCGATGAACTCATCCGAGGAAAGATTGTATTGTCGCCGCAACCAAAGCCTCTGCATCAGGAGATTGCTCACCGCATCGAGCGCCTGCTGGCACGCGCCTTCGGCCTGGATGGAACGTATGTAGCGCGGCAGAACTCGAACGTGAAGTTCCCGCTCTCCCACACGATGCCTGCCCCAGATGTCTTTGTGGTAACCCTGGCAGCATGGAATCGCGCATGTGAGACCGATCAGTATCTCTCAGAACCTCCCGTCCTGGTAGTTGAGGTGATCTCTCCCGCCAACCGCCGGAGAGCGGTAGAAGAGAAAATGCGCGTCTACCTCGAAGAGGGAGTTTCGCAAGTCTGGATCATACAGCCGAAGCATAAGACTGTTCGGATCTACCAACAGGGTGATCCAGTGGGCACGTTTGCAATTTCTGGCGTCGAATTGGTGACGCCACTTCAGGGTTCCGTAGCGATCGACGACTTATTCCTCCTGCACCGCTAACAGCGCCGTTGCCGTCTCTCCGGCCATAGAGTAAGCCTGCGCTGTGGACGGTGCGGCTACCAGACCCGCTTGGGCCGCTCGACGAAGCTCAGCCGGGCCCCGGTAGCGGGACTCCAATGGAGGCTGGCGATGCATGACTACTCGCCAAGCCACTCAACATTTTCATAAATGAGGGAAAGCGACAGCTCGATAGGGGTGGACTCCAGTCCAAGAGAAGCCAGCGGGTCCATGTGCGATCTCATCAGCCAGTCCCCGTTTGGTTGCCGCGTGTGTTGCTCGACCAGGATCCGGTTCTGGTAAACGACTAGATATTCACGAAAAGAAGCGATCTCCCGATAGCGCGATAACTTTTCCCCGCGGTCATAATCTTGGGTTCACCGAGAGAGCACTTCGCCAAGCAGGATTGGGTTGAGCAGCAGATCCATGTCGCCGTTAGCCCTGCTGAACTCCTCTTGGCCGCACGTCACAATCAGGTCCGGGTACGCATAACGGGGCCCGGCCTTCACCAGCATGTCCTTGCTATACGCCTTGCAGTTGTTTTTTGCGGAGGCCAGTTTATTGAAGACGGTGGTCAGCAGGTTGGCCGTGATGCGGGCGTGGCTGCGACTGGCCGCTTCCAGCGGGTACACGTAGCCGCCTTCGTATTCATTCCGGCCTTCTGACGTGCGCTCAAACTCGAAGTATTGCTCCGGCGTAAAGTAAGGCTTGCCCGGTTCGGACGCCATAGAAGCCATGATACTGCCGAAGCGTCGTCCATAGCCAAGGCCGGCGCCAAACGGGGGACAGTCGGGAGCCAACCTAATCGTGGTGGAAAACTTCTTCCATCTCCGCCCACCACTCTCCCTCTTTGCGCGTTGCCAGCGGCTCCTGCATCGGATCCATAATTGCCCACCATTCCTGCATCTTTGGATTCGCCGCCATCTTGGCAAAATCAGCCTTCCTGTCAATCCCGTGGTATTCGAAGTAGGCGAATAGAAGATTGTCCTTCAGAAAGATCGAGTAGTTTCGGACGTTGCACTCTGAGATCAAGGCAAGAATTTCCGGCCAAACCTTCTCGTGGTAGGCCTTGTAGGCTTCCACGTGTTCCGGTCTCAGTTTGAGGATGCTCCCAACTCTCTGCATAACGTCTCAAAGCACCTGAGCAGCCGCGATCTCGACTGCGCGAGCCGGAGTTGGAGAGTATATCTCAATGACCTTAGCGGGCGTGTCATCCATCAGCAGTTTGCCATGCTCCAGCAGCACGGCCCGATCACAATAGGCAAGTACCTGGGCCATACTGTGGGTCACGAACAGAATGGTTTTCCCGGCACGCCGAAAGTTTTCCAGCCGGGCAAAGCACTTCGCCTGAAACGGAGCGTCTCCAACCGCTAAAATCTCGTCAACCACCAGCACATCTGGATCCACTTCTGTCGCCACCGCAAATGCCAGCCGCATGTACATGCCGGATGAATACTGTTTCACGGGCACGTCGATGAAATCGCCTATCTCGGAGAACTCGACAATCTTCCCCTCGCGTTGGCGCATCTGCTTGCGGGTGAATCCTAGAATCAGCCCGTTCAATAGAATGTTCTCCCGGCCGGTCAGCTCAGGATGAAACCCCGCGCCTAGTTCCAGCAGCGACGCCAGTGTACCTTCGACGTGTACACTTCCCGAGGTGGGGCGATACACGCCGGAAATAGCCTTTAGTAATGTGCTCTTACCCGACCCGTTCGCTCCCACGATGGCCAGCATCTCGCCGTGATACACGTTGAACGACACGTTTCTCAGTGCTTCGAAGTTCTCCACGTTGGAAGTCCCTCGAAAACGCTTCACGAAGAGTTCCCGCAGCGTGTCGGGGCGCTCATGTATTACACGGAATCGCTGCGTCAAATTCTCGACTCGTATAACAGGTGTACCGGATAGCATGCGATTCATTACACGTAAAAGACGAACTCCGCCTGATGCTTCTTGAAAACGGTGTAGCCGACGTAAAACGCGAGACCCGCGCACAAAAACGCCGCGAAGACAGAATATGGCGTCGGTAGCAGACCCCAGTAGACCGACAGCCTAAAATCGTTCAGGACAAAGATGATCGGGTTCAACTTGAATATCCACCGGAAGCGGGCGGGGAACTGCTCCACCGTATAGATGATTGGCGTGAGATAGAACCAGATGTTCATCACGATTTGCACAATGTGGGACACATCGCGGTAATATACATTCGCAGTGGCGAAGAACAAGCTGCACCCTAAAGTGAAGATCGCCAAAGCCACGATGTAAACCGGGAGCAGTATCCAGGTCCAATAAAAGGGGTGGCCCAGAATCAGAACAATCAATGCCAGTGGGATAAGGGACAGCAGCAGGTTGATGACGTTCGACAGAACGGCCGCAACCGGAAAAACGATCTTAGGCACCGCCACTTTCCTGATGAGGTCGGCGTTTCCCACGATCGAGTCCACCGCGTAAGTAAGCGACTGTGAAAAAAACATCCATGGCACTAACGCGCTCAAAATGAAGACCGCATAGTGCGCGATCGCTCCAGCCATCAGTGTGGAAAAAACCACGCTCATGACGATCATCAGCAGCATCGGGTTGAGCAAAGCCCATAGAAACCCCAAAACGGATCGCTTGTAACGAATCGTAAGTTCTTTAAGGGCGAGAGCCCAAATTAACTCTCGATATTTCTGGAGGCTCCAGAGCAGTTCTATCATTTTGAGTAAGACACGACGAAGCTCTTATTTTAGCGTGTGCGCTCTTGTACAAAAACCAGTCGAGTTGCAACGGAAGACTCCAATGGGCGGAGTCGAGCACTGACAGCCGGCAAGAGCCGGGACTTTCCGCTTTCTTCCGCCTTAGCTCCAATAATTCCGGTCGAGATTGCGGAATTGCACGGCTTCAGCCAGGTGCTTGGCCTGCACATTCGGAGCGTGATCCATATCCGCAACCGTTCGTCCGACCCGTAAGATGCGATCGTGAGCCCGGGCCGACAGATTCAGACGGCGGACCGCCATCTCCAGCGTTCGTTCCCCCTGATCATCCAGCGCGCATACTAACCGGAGCTGGGCGGGCGGAATTTGTGAGTTATAGAAGCCGCGCGCCCGCTGGACTTCTCGCGCCTGTTCAACCCGCTCGCGGATTTCGGCCGAGGTCTGGCCATCAGTCCGCGAACGCAGCTCCTTATACGGCACGGCAGGTACTTCTATATGCAGGTCGATGCGGTCGAGCAGGGGGCCGCTTACCTTCGAGAGATAGCGCTGGATAATGCCCGGCGTGCAGCGGCACTCGCGCGTACTGTCCCCATAAAACCCGCACGGGCACGGATTCATCGCGGCGACCAGCATGATGCGCGCCGGAAAAGTCAGCGTCCCATTACTGCGCGCCAGAGTCACTGATCCTTCTTCGAGCGGCTGCCGCAACTGCTCCAATACCCCGCGCGGGAATTCCGGCAGCTCATCCAGAAAGAGCACGCCTTGATGCGCCAGGCTCACTTCCCCGGGGCGCGCGCTGCCGCTGCCTCCTCCGATCAGTCCCGCGTCCGAAATCGTGTGATGAGGCGACCGGAATGGCCGCCGCCGAAGAAGTCCGATGCCGCTCGGAAGTACTCCTGCCACGCCGTGAATTTGAGTCGCCTGTAATGCTTCGCGGAAAGTGAGCTGAGGCAATATTCCCGCCAGCCGCTTCGCCAGCATGGTTTTCCCTGAGCCGGGAGGGCCGATCATTAGTACGTTGTGATTGCCGGCAGCCGCCACTTCCAGCGCTCGTTTGGCCATGGTCTGACCGCGCACGTCACGGAAATCAGGAAGCTCCGGATCGCTCTCATCGCTTGCGGGTAGCGCCGCAACTGTCGCTGTAAACTTGTTCGGGTCGTTCATCAGTTGAATCGCCTGTGCGAGATGTTTCAACCCGAATACCCGGACTCCATCCGCAACGGCGGCTTCCGCCGCGTTGTCTTCCGGCACCAGTAGATTCCGAACACCCTTGCGGGCAGCGCACACGGCGATCGATAGCGCGCCGCGGACGGGTCGGAGGCTTCCATCCAGGGATAGTTCACCGACCAGCATGAAATCGTCTGTTTGCCGGATAGCGCCCATTGCTCCTAGCAGCGCCGTAGCCATTGGGAGATCAAATCCGGCGCCTTCCTTGCGCAGGTTGGCAGGGGCGAGATTGATCGTCACCGACTTGGATGGATAACCAAAACCGGAGTTTAAGAGAGCGGACTTAATCCGTTCCCGGCTTTCTTTCACTGCCGCATCCGGCATGCCCACAGTGACAAAGTCGCGCGCAGTGCCCGAGGGGTACATATCCACCTCCACCTCGACCATGTGGGCATCAATGCCCTGGATAGCTGCACTCAGTGTGCGGAATAATGCCACATGACGCTAGTACGCTCCCGGGCAGCCGAATCTCAGCTTTTCCTTATTACCGGCCGCGGCGGACGGCGCTCCCACCTACCAGGCCGAGATCGAGAATCACCGCAATCGCCAGGAATATCAACTCCTGACCGTTCATCGGC
>CBAAAA010000040.1:0-16720 GCA_964658695.1 uncultured Solirubrobacteraceae bacterium
TTGCGAAGGTTGGACTTCCGCAAAGTCCATCGACTGCCCGATTACTTCGGCGATGCCCGCAACGCTGGGCGCGGTATAACTCGCCTTTCTGGAACCGTCATTGTTTACCGCGGTACCACGAATAATTGCGGCAACATGATCCCCTTCGCGCACCGCTTCGGTGTAGCGTTTCAGCAGCACGATGCCGGCCCCGCTGCCAAACACTGTTCCAGTGGCCGCGGCATCGAAAGCGCGGCAATGGCCATCTTTCGACAACATTCCGCCTTCCCGGTACAGATACCCGGCCTTGAGCGGTACTTTGACGCACACGCCCCCGGCAAGCGCCATGTCACACTCGCCCGCCAGGATACTTTGACATGCCTGATGAACGGCGACGAGCGACGTCGAGCAGGCTGTCTGCACCGTCACGCTTGGTCCTTCCAGGTTTAGCTTGTAAGAAATGCGCGTGGCCAGGAAGTCCTTATCATTACTCATCAAGGTAAGCACCGGCTCGGTCTTGAATTTTCCGGCGATGCCTGTAAACAGCAGGTATGTGTTCAAAGAGCTGCCAACAAACACTCCGGTCGGTCGCGGTTTGCCATCCGCGTAGCCTGCGTCCTCCAGGGCCTCCCATGCGCAGTCCAGCAAGACTCGCTGCTGAGGATCGATGAACTTGGCCTCGCGCGGGTTGTAGCCGAAAAAAGACGCATCGAAACAATCGGCATCTTTCAGCAAATAAGCCGCCGGCACATAATCGGGATCTGTCGCCACCTCATCCGGAATACCGGCTTCCCTCAGGTCCTCGGGAGAAAGAAACGTAACCGATTCCACGCCCTCGCACAAATTGCGCCAATATTCGTCTACGTTTTGCGCACCCGGGAATCTGCCTGCAAGCCCGATCACGGCGATGTCTGTTTTGCTCGGCTTGTACTCTGTCATACCTGACACCAGCTCACACGGCCAAAGCCGTAACGGCCGCTCGGCGCTTGCTCCCGCGGGTATTTGGCTCCCCAGCCTGCTCTCTGCCGGGACGTTCTTTGCAAGGTTGGCCGCTCATCACCTGCTCGATCAGCTTCGCGTAGGCGTGTAACGTGGGCTGATCAAACAGCAGCGCCGGCGATGTGTCCCGACCGATCAGCGTGCTTACCTTTTCCGCCACCCGCACCGCTTTCAGCGAATCACCGCCAAGATGAAAGAACTGCTCTTCGAGGCCGATGTTGCGCACGCCGAGAACGTTCTCCCAAATGGCTCGGAGCTGTCGCTCGATTGCCGTTCCGCCCTCGGCTGACTGGACGGGACTGTTTTGCAGGCGCGCCGGCAGCGGCAAAGCTGCTATATCGACCTTGCCGTTCGATGTTAACGGCAAGTGCGGCAAAACCGTAATGAATGCGGGAACTGCGTACTCCGGAAGGTTCAATTCCAGCGAGCTTCTCAAGTCATTTGCCAATTGCACGCTACGCCACGGCAGCAGTGGATCGTTACCCGGGATCGGCGCTGCTCCCTCGACTCTTTCGGCCGCCAAATTGAAGAGTTCACGCCCGTCTCGCCGGAACACCGCATCGTATGTTCCGGTTTCGCACCGTCGCGTAGGCGGCAGTTGAACATCGTACCCGATTTGTTCCGCCGCGCGCCAGACCTGCTCCGGGTCTATACCTTTTGGTGCGGACGAAACCGCATGGCGCAGACTGCCCACGTTCGCAAACGCCAGCTTCCCGTGAACAGCATCCATCAAGACCCCGGCTCCCCGCAGTCTGGCATTCGGAATGCCGGTCAACACCAATTGCTCGGGCCGCTTCAATTTCAAGAATTCACAAATTCGCTCCAGCGTATTGTGCTCCGCGTTCCAGTCCAGCCGCAGCGCCGCGGTATTCGGATGACCGGGCTCTCCGCGCTGCAGAATGACGTCGTAGCGATAGCCGGTCATCTCGTTGTGATGCCGGCCGCGCCGCAACTGAACAGACACCCTGGCATATCCTTCGCCGGCGAAGCGCGTGAAGAAATACGGATCAATCGTCAACTGCTCTTCCTGCGCATAGTCCGCCGCGGCTCGCATCCGCAGACTGGCGGCCGAGTCTTCGTTCGAGCTGTTCATCAGCTGAATCATGGCGTGAAAATGCCGCAACAAGGTGAAATTGCGGTTGTCGCCAACAAAGACAAACCCGTCCGGGCTCACGATCCCCGTCAGTCGGCGCACCAAATCGTCCAGATATGCAACCGACGAGAAATGCTCCGTCACCGAGTTCAGCACGACCACATCGAATCCGCCGTTCGGCGCCGTCGGCAGTTCATGAGCCGCTTTGCGCTCCAGAACCACATTTTGTATCCACGGCATTTCTCGCAATTGCCGATCCACATAATCGAGCGCCGCCTGCGAAAAATCCGTCGCCACATAAGACTCAACGTGCGGAGCGAGCCTGAATAACAGCATGCCGGTGCCGCATCCGATCTCAAGAATCCGCTTTGGTGCGAGTGCCAGTATGCGCGCCACCGTTTGCCCTACCTGCTCTTCCATTTCGCTCACCGAAATGGGGCGACCGTCGAAACTGCTTTTCCATCCGGCGCTGTTCAGGGTAGGGTCGTGGCCGGCCTGATCCGCACTCGCCAGGCTTCGATACAGCAACTTGCTGTAGACCTGCTCCCATTGTTTCGTCAGTTCCGCGAAGACCTGTTCGTCCCGTATTGGGTCCGGCGCAATGGAATCGGTAGTCGGCGCCGCATAAGCCAGCAGTACCTTCTCTCCCGGCGCGGTCTCCGCAATTTTGACCGCTGCCGAATGCACAGCCGGATGGTTCTGTAGGACCGCCTCGATCTCGCCCAACTCGATGCGGAACCCGCGTAGCTTAATTTGCTTGTCTCGCCGTCCCCGAATCACCAGTCGGCCGTCCGCCCGCCGGACACATCGGTCGCCCGTGCGATAGATCCGCGATCCGTCGCGGCCGAAAGGACTTTGCAAAAAAGCACGGGTGGTCAGCTCGGGTCTGTTGAGATACCCCTTCGCGAGCCCGGCGCCGCCAACGTACAGTTCACCTTCCTCGTCGTCTTTGGTGGTTGTTAAATCCTCTCTCAAGACGTACAGTTGCGTGCCTGCAACGGCGTCTTCCAGCGTCAGTTCCTCGTCCACCTCATCCGCGCCCTGGAAACGCTGTGTAGCCGCAAACGTTGTGCATTCCGTCGGCCCGTAGCCGTTGATCACGTGCAACCCGGGATTGAAGAAGAGCGCTCGCCGAACTGAAGCAGTGGGCGTGACATCCCCACCCGTAATCACTTCCTTTACCGTTCGAAACGCCTGTGGGATGCAATCGGTCAGCGCCGCAAATAGCGTTGCCGTCAGGAATAGGGAGCTGATTCGTTCATCGACGAGCGTGTCGGCAATCTGTTGCAGCGAGGGCTGTTCCATTGGCATCAGCACGCAGCGGCCCCCGTGGAGAAGACTGCCCCAGATTTCAAACGTCGCCGCGTCGAAGCAGAGATTGGCGATTTGCAGGATCGAAGCTTCGGGACCAAAGCTGGCGTAGCGCGAGTGCACCAGGTGAACGACGCCCCGGTGAGGAATGATAACGCCTTTGGGCGTTCCCGTCGAGCCCGATGTGTACATCACATAGGCCGTGTCCTCCGGTGTTAACAAGGGCTTCTCGAAATCTTCCGCACTCGCAAGCGCCTGCCAGTGCTGCTGTTCAAGCCCGATCACCGGGCAGCGCGCTGTATCAAACTGTCCCCGCGCCGCCTCGCTCGACAAGATCGCCACCGGCGCGGCATCCTCCAAAATTATGCGAAGCCGCCCTGCCGGCAAAGCCGGATCAAGCGGGAGATACGCGCCGCCCGCCAACACGACGCCGGCCATGGCGACGATGTAGTGAATGCTACGGTCCCCTGCAATGCCGACCAACGTACCCGGACGCACTCCGTGGCTCTGCAACACACCCGCCAGTCTGCGTGCGCTTACAAACAGCTCCGCGTAGGTCAGATCCGTACCTCTATGACTGACCGCAATGTTCGACGGAAACTCCGCCGCTTTTTGCTCAAAGAGCTCTGCAATCGTGAATGGAAAGAGTATCTGACTTGTCATATGCTTTAGTCCCTGACGCCTGGATCTTCTGAAGACTGCTCGTCCAGAAGCTTTTGAACAGCTACTGCGAGGCCGGAAATGAACGGTGGATACAGCAATTGAAAATGGCTGCCCGCCACACGCTTGATGCTCATCGGACCGCGGCAATACTGCCGCCAGCCGAAGTCCGGCAGATCGTAGACATCGGCCGCTTCCGCCCGGAATTCCGGAGCCGGTTGCGACGTTCGTACCAGCGACACGTGTCCGAAGTATGGCGATGGCGAAAAGGCTCGTTGTAGCAGCTCGTTGTGCCGCGCCATGCCGTAGATCGCACGATACAAATCGTCTCCCGCTTGTCCGCGAATGATCTTCAACTCACGCAGCCGGTCTAACAGTGTCTGGATGCCCTCGGCGACCGGCATTGCTTGCAGGTCCGCAAGATGCACTCGCAGTTGTTGCCCGTTGCGGCCGGCCAGGAATTGCCCGAACATGACCAGTTGGTCCGCAGTCACGCAGTCGTGATTTACCTGGTCTGCCGGTCGGATCTGAGCCGGCGTATCGATAATCAGCAGCGTGTCGATCGAAAGATGGCGCGCCCGCATCAGCCGCGCCATTTCAAAAGCAACCAACCCGCCCAATGAGTAGCCGCCGATCACATACCGGTCGCCCAAACCGAGGCTCAGAATCTGCTCGACATAGTCCTCAGCTAGCGTGGCGATCGTGGCATGACGCAGTGTGTTGCGTTCTTCATCTGCCTGGCTCTGAATCCCGTAAATCGCCCGGCCCCGCCCCAGCCCTAGGCTCAAATCGCGATAGGGAATGATGCTGCCGCCGATCGGATGGATCAGAATCAACGGCGCCTTGCCGCCCTCAGGAGCGGCCGCGATCTGTACCACTTGCGGAGCCGCGGCCGAGTTTGTCCGCGCTACTTGCGACTCCTGCTCGAGCCGCGCCAGCCGCGCCAGCGACATCATCACAAGACTCGATGAAAACTCCGTGCTTTGTTGTCCGGTGTTCGGGTCCATGTCGTCAGCCCGCCTGTAGTTGCCGTGCAATCGATTCCGCCATGCTCGCCACTGTGGGTGTCTCGAGCAGATCCACGCGCAGCCGCGGGGCATTCAGCTTCTTCCGCAATTGCGCCCGCAATTCTATGGACAGCAGCGAATGCCCGCCAAGCTCGAAGAAGTCGTCGCTGAGTTCTATCGACGGCGTCTCCAGTAGCTCCTGCCACAAACGGATCAGTTCTTCTTGAAATGCTTGCACGACCGTTTCCCTGGTTGAAGTTCCCATCATTTTTCCCATCCCTTCTTCGTGTGCCCTGACTCGTCGGCGGTCCTCACCTGCGCCAGATCATGGTGTCAATCCAGGTGTTGGCGCTCAGCGCAATTCCCTTTGCATCCTCCACAAAGCGCGCGCCTTCTCGCTCCCGTTCGGAGAACCACTGCTGGATACCCGGGCGTTGCCGCCGGAATTCGCTGAATTCCATCCCGAACTGATCTCTCCAGCGGTCGAAGCGAATGCCTTCCCGAGTCGCGAAGGCTTTAAAATAACCATCAGTAAACAACGCGTCCGGCATCACCCGGACTGGCCCGGCCACCAGTGAGAGTGGATCGGCAACGTAGGCCCGCACGTGCGAGTCACCGTAACGTTGTGCATCACCCGACTTCAGAACCCAGCGGCCCAACACGCTCCCCGCACCGGCGCCGAAACCGAAGTAATCGCCTCGGATGCTGAAGTAGTAATCTTCTGAATCGAAATACGCCGCCGGGCTCTTGGCGAAGTAACCAACGACGTACTCGCTGTATCCAGCATTCTCCAGCAGCGCCTTGGCATGTGTATACGCTTCCGCCCGTTCATCCCTGGAGCGTTGCGTGGCGAAACCCGACTGCATTTGCTTGAAGGTCACCAGGTCGCCTGCAAACTCCCGGAACATATACAGGCTGATATGCGGCACGTCCAGCTCGATCGCTCGCTGAATCGACTGCGATGAAATCTCCTCATCCTGTCCCGGGAATCCGGTAATCAGATCGAGATTGAAATTGTTCAACCCTGCATCCTTGAACAACTGCACCGCGTGTTCGATTTGTCCGTTGGAATGCGCTCTTCCCATGCGCCGCAGGATCTGCGGATGGAACGATTGCGCGCCCGCGCTGACACGGTTTAGTCCGCGCTCCCGCAACACAGCGAGATGCTCCGCGGTGACCGTTTCCGGACTGCACTCCGCCGTGTGTTCCTTCACAACTTTCAAATCGATGTGCCGCGCCGCGGTGTCGTAAATACGCGCCATCTGCCGGGGCGTCAACCGCGTTGGCGTGCCGCCGCCCCAATAAATATTGGTCACCGCATATCCAAGGCCCTGCAAAACTGGACCGTAGGAAGTAATCTGCCGGCAGAGAGCCTCGACATACTGCTCCCGCAGGTCCCCGGTGTTCACCAGGTCGGTCTTGTTGTAGCCCACGACCCAATCGCAGAAGTGGCACTTGGACGTACAGAACGGGACGTGAAAATAGAGCAGCAGATCCTTGGTCTGCCGTTCCCGCGCCCCTGCGCCCGCCACTCGTAGCAGCGACGCCGGGCTGTTCACATGGCCGGAAGTCGCGGGAGCCTTTTGTAGTGCGGCAACTGGAGCGGTTTCACGAGTTCTCGGAGTATCTTCGGCAGCGAGCATGTTGGATCACCCTTTCCTGTGTGTCAGCCAAAACGATCTAATGAGCGGCTTCCTGCCGGCGGAACAGCAGGGCGCTGGCAAAGCTGAATACCGCCGCATAGGCCGCCAGAGTCAGCCACCCCCCCAGCTCGGACTCATCGAAGAACCCCAGCGCATGCAAACCTAGCCGCGAGAAGTAGTACGACGGCAGGAAATGCGCCGCCTTCTGCAGCCACGCCGGAAACACCTCGAGCGGCATCCACATACCGCCCAGCAGCGAAAGCGGCAGATACACCATGTTCGCCACGCTTGCCGCAGACCCCGGCGCGCACACCAGACCCAGGAATACCCCCAGACTGCTGAACGCCACGACGCCTCCCGACAGCACCAGACCCAGATGTAATGCCTCCGGGAAAGTAATCTGTGTGGGCGCCATGACAGCGCCAATGGCAATCAGCGTTATCAGGATGATTTGTCCGAACGCTATGCTTGCCACCATCTTCGAGAACAGATACGCACCGGTGGGCATCGGGCTCAGACGCTTCAACTCCAGCCACCCGTGTCCACGTTCATACGAAAGCCCCACGCCGACTCCGAAGAAGGCTGCGCCCATGGAGCCGAAGCAGGTGTAACTCGCAAGCAAATACTTCGAAGCTGGAAACCCATGTTCCGTATTCCCCCGGTTCAACAGCCCGAACAGGAGAAAGAAAATAACCGGAAAACCGACAATCGGCAGCCCGAAACCCGGTTCGCGCAGGAACTTAATTAGTTGGTAGTAAGTCTCTTTCGCATAAGCGCGCAGCGTGACATACTCCGCGTCTGAGTTAGTTGTTGCGGGTGCAACGGCAATAGCGGACATTAGTCTTTCCTCGCTTCTAAAGTTGTTGATTCTGAATTCGTAATTGCCAGGAACGCCTCTTCTAAACCGGCTCCCGTAATTTCGAGGCCGCTTAGCGTCCGGTCGCGTTCCATCATCTTTCGAATAACCGCTTCTGGATCGCGCGCCGTCACAACCGTGGTGCTCCCAATGTGCGCGACGTCGGTGACCGATGGAATGGCCAGAAGAAGGGCGGCATCGAGCGACGTCTCGCACCGGATCTTCCGCACTCCTTGCGTTGCTTTGATCTCCCGTGGCGTTCCCTCCGCTACCACAGCGCCGCGCTGGATCACCACAATCCGGTCTGCCAGGGCGTCGGCTTCTTCCAGGTAATGCGTCGTCAGCAGCACCGTTTTACCTAGTGCGGACCATTGCCGGACTTGTGCCCACAAAGCTCGCCGCGCTTCGACATCCATTCCTACCGTCGGTTCATCCAGAAACAGCAGTTCCGGATCGCCGCAAAGCGCCAGCCCCAGCAGCACCCGCTGCCTCTGCCCGCCGGACAGCTTGCCAAACTTACGCCCCGCGATGTCCTCCAATCCGGCAATCGCCAGCACATCTGCCGCCGGCAACGGCCTTGGATAGTAACTGCGGAACAGGTCGATGTGTTCGCTCACCTTCAACTCGCTGGGCACGCCGCCCGAGCCCACCTGCAGCATCGCTCCCACGCGCATCCGAGCCTTCCGGTCATATGGATTAGCCCCGAACAGTTTTACCTGGCCGGATGTGGGGCGTGACAGTCCCAACAACAACCGCACCGAGGTTGTCTTGCCGGCGCCATTGGGGCCAAGCAGCGACACAATCTCCCCCTTCCGTATATCCAGCGAAATCCCGTTCAAAGCCGTCGTCTGACCGTACTTCTTCGTCACTCCACGCAGCGTTGCGATTGCCTCGCTCTTAGTGGCGTCGCCGTGGGCCGCGGTAACATCCCGTTCAAGTTCAGAAATGGTTGTCGTCATTTGTTTTTCAGCTCCTTTGTCTTCTCACTTTTGTCAGTTGCCGCCTGCCGCATTTAGCCAGTCCGGATCTTTAAAACGCCACCCGGCGTGGGACTGGTCGAGATTTGATGCCAGTGTGTTGGATGCTAATGTTCCCGACGCAATCTTGCTCTTACCCGAAAGCACCTCGAACCTGGCGTGCCCTCCATCCGCCGAAACACGCAGCGTCAATCCCTTCGATGTACCCGCCGCAACAGGCTCAAAGTGGACTGAGTGCACCACCCACGCGCCGTCTGCCAGTTGCGCCTCGAATGTCGTCACAGTCTTCGCACCGGCGATGCTCTGTCGAAAAACGGCGCCGTTGCTCCCTAACTGCTGCACCGCAACCGTACAGCTTTGCCCGTTAGCCCCTTTGAACTGCCACGCCGCTCCCACCGAGAGATTTGCCGGAGCGCGCTCGACCGTCCATTGCGTGCTGTTGTCCAGAAATGTCAGGCTCTCCAGATTTTGCGTGTAGGTTCCCCGGTACGGTACGAAATAGGGCGGAGCCGCGATTTCCTTCCACAGTTCCGCCTGGCTCACCACGCTGCCGACTTTTAGAGCCGTTCCTTCACCTGCCACCGCTGCCTGTTGGCGATAGCGCAGCACCGGAGGATTCATGCGCCCCGGTGTCACGCCCGATCCCTGCTCGGTGACCTCGGATCCCTGTACGAAGCGCCAAAGGATTGGCGTGTTTTTCTCGTTATAGAAACGCAGCAGATAAATCGCGCCGACGGCGGAATTCGCTGGCCGCGTGAACTGGATATTCGCCAGGTGGCTTTCCGACCCGGCGGCGGATTCGGCATCCACAACCGCCTGCACGTTTGAGTAACAAATCTTCTTCGCAGGGGATCGCTGCGTCAGCACCACCTCATACGCAGGCTGCGGCTGGTTTGCGGCATCGACATTTAGTTCCAGCATGGTGTAGGGAACTTCCGCCCCAACCCACTGCGTGAACTGTTCCGGCCAATGCCGGTACTGAACCTCCGAGACGGGCCCCGGGGCGGCAAGTTTTGATTGCGCCTGCGCGCCCGCCGCGACGCTGAAAAGCATTGCCAAAAAAACAGATTGCGTTCTCATGTTCATTTACTCCTGATCTATTTGGAACTCCGCATCTAAAAGGTGAACCGCAGTCCGGCCGCCAAGCGCCGGCCCGGTTCCGCTGCAATTGCTTGTCCGAACGTCGGCGATCCTACAACCGAACTAATCGCCGTAGCATTTGTGTGATTGAGTAAGTTCGCTGCCCTCAGGCTCAGAGTGATCGCCTGGTTCGTATCCCGCGATAATCCCCGGGCGTGCAACTGAAACGTCCGGCTGAGCGCCGCGTCCAGATGCGCCGTTATCGGCATAGTTCCGATGTCGCGCGGCAGATTGCCGTTGATTGCCGCCGTATCCAGCAGACCGAACGGTGTCGAAAAGACGCCCGGCCCGGGCTGAGTTACTAGCGACGGCCGATCGTTATAGCTGCCGTCACCGTTGTTGTCGAGTCCTGTAGTGACGTTGTACGGCCTTCCTGACGCAAGGGCGAACTCGCTGCTGAACGAGATGGCGCCCGGCAGACTAACCTGCGAAATCAGAAAGAGTTGATGCCTGGCTTCCCAGGAAGGGGGCGCGAGTTCGTTGCTGCCCGAGTAACTCGATTCCGGTAAAAAGTCCGGCGAGTCGGCATCCGTTAGTAAGTTCATATACAGATAACCGGCGAAGATACTGAATCGCTTGGAAGAATGATTACTGACCGATGCAAACAGAACCGGTCCGTGTAGAACACCCGACGGCTCGTATTGAAAAATGTTGACCCCGGGAACAAAAGGACGCGGAGCCAGCAGAGCGTTCTCGCCCTGCGACCAGGAGTCAGTCAAGGAATCGTTGATCAGGGGAGCGTTGATGTTCCGTGATCGCAACACATCCCACGAGTCCGCGTAGGCGGCGCTAAACCGCACCTGCCAGTGTTTCGGGAGCGTGTGTTCAATTCCGATTTGTGCCTGTACCGAGGGTGTCTGTCGCAGCCCTTTAGCCAGATCCCGGACGTTTTCCACTGAGGTGGATTCCGGGGTAACAACCGGCGTCGCGCCGGCCATCGGCGAATACAGGATGGTCTCGGAGGTGTTGACGCCGTTCAGCCGGTACTCAGATGCCAGCACTGACGCATTGACCGGCGTGTAGAACAGTCCGGCATGCGCGCGGATCACCCACGATTGTTTCCGGTCCGGTGACCATGCAACTCCGAACCGCGGCGCCAGGTTCGAAAAGCTCGCCGGCAAAGTCTGCATGCTGTACCGCAGTCCCAGCGAAATCGTCAGGCGAGGCGCGATCTTCCATTCGTCCTGCGCATACAGCGCCTCCTGCCATTGATGAACGGATACCAGAGGATTGCCGCTGATGGCTTCATAACTGGTGGCAGCTCCCACTTCTGCCGCTATATACTGCTGCAACGCCGACACCGTAGTAAGTCCCGCAAACAGATACTGTCCGTTGAACAGTGAGAGATCGCGGTTTCTCAGCGACAGTTCCACGCCGTCCGCGCCGAACTTCCAGGAGTGGTTGCCGTGAATCCAAGTGAGCGTTTCGTCGAATGTAAGATCGTTCTCCCGCTTTGTCGATTGGCCGCCCAGCGCACCGCCACCCGTGAACGCTCCCGCTACCACCAACGACGGCGCGGTGCTTAGCGGTTGCTCTGTAGACCCGGTCCAGGAGGACGAAAACCGGAGTTGGTTCACCAGGGTTTCATTCACGACCGCGGTCTCGCTAACCCGCAGCGCGTATGCGCTTTGCACCTGGTCGTAGCCGGCCTCCGGCAAGGTCAAGCCGCCGACTCCGGCATTTCGCAGCGATTCCAAGCGGGTTGTGAACGACACGTTTAGGGTGTTCTTGCTGTTCAACTGTGAATCAGCGCGCGCGTTTCCCATCCATAGGCGTTGTGGCGCGGCAACTGCCTGGTGGAACGGAACAGGGGTTCCCGCCGCATTCGGAAGCACCGCATCCACCACGCTGAATTCCGATATGTCTCTCCGCTCCATGGAGACGAAATAGCCGCTTCTGTTCCGCTTAATTGCGCCGCCCAACTCGAAGCCATAGTGGAGCTGGCTTGCTGGCGTCGCGGTATTCGAAAGCGGCGTACGCGCGCTTGCCAACGCAGGCCCCACATCCGTGAACACAGCCCCCGAGGGTGCACCGCCCGGTTTCGTTTCAATCTCGACACGACCGCCTTGATACGGCGGAGCCGCGTACTCCGCTGAGTAAAGATCGGGTGCTACCCGGATGGAGGCAATGGCGGATTTCGGCGGAATCTGACCCATATCTTGAAATCCGTCCACATCGACGGCTGTCTTCCCCGGCACGCTGCCATTTGCCGCCGCAAGAGACTGCAACTGGCGCTTGAAATCGTCCGGATCGTCCGCCATCGCGGCGAGTGCTTTTCTGTCCAGGGTCAGAGCGTTTGAAGAACTCGCGCCATCCTCCTCCCGCACATCCACCACCTGCTTCAGATCCGCCAGTTTCAACTGAATGCGTACGTTCGTCACGCCGGCCTTCAGCGTCAGTTTTCCGGCTTGAAATCCGTCGGCCTTGACAACGACTTCCTGCGCTTTGTCCGTGCAGCCGAAGACGAATCTGCCACCTTCGCCGGTTGCTGAACTGACTGCATGCGCGGACCTCAAAGTGACTGTCGCGCCCACCACTCCTTTCCCCTGCGGATCCGTCACAAGGCCGCTCAGCGCGGACCCGGATGCGCACTGCTGTCCCATCGCTACCGTGCAAACGATGGCCAAACAGCCGGAGAGAAGCAGTGTGAGCTTGAGCGACATAAACCTTTCTTTCTTTAAAGTTCCTGTTCTAATTTGATGAGCTCTGGGCCGGGTGGACCGGTCAGTGCACCCGACCACAGCCCATCGTTTCTTCTGTTACCCGCAGGACGAACTGGTTGTGGTCGTGCTGCTGCATAATGAGACCTGCAGAGCCGCATTCTGGTCGAGTTCAGCGAGCTCTTCCACCGTGAAGGTCTCAATCTCGAGATCCTGCAAATCCGTCGTGAGGACGACTTGGTTTTGAACTTCTGTATTCATTGCTTTGGCGCTCCTTTTCCTTATCCGTTTTGGCCCCTCAGCCGCAGGACGAACTGGTTGTGGTAGTGCTGCTACAGGCTGAAAAGTCAGCAGCATTCTGGTCGAGTTCGGAGAGCTCTTCGACGCTGAAGGTCTCAATTTCAAGGTCCTGCACATCCGTCGTGAGCACGACTTGCTTTTGAATTTCTGTATTCATTAATTTGTCGCTTCCTTTCTTTTTGTCCGCTGGCGCCTTAGCCGCACGACGAGCTGGTTGTGGTGGTGCTGCTACACAGCGAAATGCTCAGGTCGGCAGCATTCTGGTCGAGTTCGGTCAGCTCCTCGACGGTGAAGGTCTCGATCTCGAGATCCTGCAGGTCGTGAGTCAGCCGCAATTCTTGAACGTCATTATTCATTTGCTTCTCCGTATGTGGTCTTTTTCCGCATTCGCCACGAGCCCGGGATTGTTGAGCGTTGCTCTGACCGTTTTCATATGTGGTCCTGGGTTACCGATTGACTCGTCTTGAATAGGCTTGCGCCCTCACTAGAGGTTTTAAAGGAGTTCCCTTCCGAAGTGCGTTTGTTATCGAAATTGGTTAGAACTCTTTCCGCGCACACTCAAAAATGCCGCGGAAAGCGGTCTTACGGGCTGTGCTATGTTCCAACAAGCCCATGCACGCAGGCAGCATCAGCCTCCCTTTTTTTGGCGCCCGGCAGGCCAGCCGCATGCTCGCAAACCGCGAAATTACTTCGCTGGCGCTCACTTCCGCCCTTATCTCTCGCATTGAACAACTCGACGTTGACATCAACGCTGTGGTCGTCCGCGATTTCGAGCGAGCCCTTTCTGCGGCCAAGGAAGCAGACTTGGCGCTAGGGCGGGGAACTCGAGCGCCGCTGCTGGGAGTACCCGTCACCGTAAAGGAATCTTTCCGCGTAGATGGATTACCGACCAGTTGGGGCATCCCGGCTTACCGAAACTGGGTTCCTCCATCGGAATCGCTTGCAGTCCGCCGCCTGAAACAGGCTGGAGCAGTTATCCTCGGCAAAACAAATGTGTCCGAGAGTCTGGCGGATTGGCAATGCTCGAATCGCGTCTTTGGACGCACCAGGAATCCATGGGCGATAGAACGGACCCCAGGCGGTTCGTCCGGAGGAAGTGCGGCGAGCTTGGCAGCGGGGTTTTCCTTCCTCGAAATGGGATCGGACCTGGCCGGCTCCCTTCGCATCCCGGCTCATTTCTGCGGGGTCTTTGCCCATCGGCCCACTTACGGATTAGGATCGGCGCTGGGCCATACGTTTCCCGGCCAAATCGCTTCCTCGGATCTGGCCGTGGCCGGCCCGCTCGCTCGTACCGCGGACGATTTGATGCTGGCGCTGAAAGTGCTGGCCGGCCCCGGTGATCCCGAGTCCATTGCTTTCCGCTTCGACTTGCCCGGCCCAAGGCATCAGCGACTCGACGGCTTTCGCTGCCTGCTGCTGGACCGCCATCCCAGCGTTCCAACTTCGGACGCCGTACTATTCGCTCTTCAGCAAACTGCGGATGCTCTGCGTCAGGCCGGAGTGAGGGTGTCAACCCAAAGCGAACTTCTGCCCGACTTGGCCGAGATGGCCGTCTTGTGTGTCCGTTTGTTGATACCGGTGGCCCTTTCCCGAATGTCGGACCAGGATTTCGAAGCCACTCGCCGCCAAACCTCGGCATTCGTCTCTACTGACCAGAGTCTGGCCGCTATCGGTCTGCGGGCCGGCTTGGGCACTCACCGCGAATGGCTCGTCGCCAACGAGACTCGCGCCCGTTTCAGCCTGGCCTGGAAGCGCTTCTTTGAAGACTGGGATGTCATTCTCTGTCCATCCGCCCCCACGCTAGCCTATCGGCACGATGACGGGCCACAGCATTTTAGGACCCTCGACGTCGATGGCGTTCGAATTCCCTATTTCGATCAGATCGTCTGGTCGACCATCGCCATTCCGTGCGGGTTGCCCGCCACCGCGGTACCCGTGCGAGTGGATAACAGCGGCCTTCCCGTTGGCATCCAAATTATTGGGCCCGCGTACGAAGATGCCACCACCATTGCATTTGCTGCGGAAATCGAACGCTTGCTGGGCGGCTTCTCGGTCCCGCCTCGATTTCAGAACCCCGTCGCAACCGGCTTGCCGGTCCCCTGAGCGGCTCCCTGTTACTCTGATTAGAACTTCCCGGATTCCGTATCGATTTCGATGGACCAACCAGCGAACCCTCCTCCGTTGCGCCGCGCGCCGTCGCCCGGTGACAAGCTGCGCACCTTGCGAACCCGGCTGGGAATTACCGCCCGGGAGGTCGAGGAATTGAGCAGGAGCATTGCCGCTGAACAGGGCAACGACGAATTCATCATTTCGCACGGCCGCATCATTCAGGTCGAAAATGATGAGTCCACTCCCAGCATTTACAAACTTTGCTCGATTAGCGCGATCTATGGCGTTCCGCTGCACGAGATTCTCGCGTTATTCGTGCAGCTCGACCGGCTTTCAAAATTCAGAGTCAATTTGCGCCGCGAAGAAACCCGCCTGGTGCGTGTCGAACTCGATCACTCCAATCGATCCATGACCTTCCCTGTGCGCTTCGATCCCGGCTTTGATCCGGATCGCACAACGCTGCTCTCGCGCGTGGTGCAAACCTGGGGAGAACTCCCCGTCGGTTTAGTGCAGCACTTAAGCCTGCGCAGTATGCAATACGGACTGGTTGGTTTGAACGACAATACGTTGTTCCCACTGCTGCAGCCGGGTTCCTTTGTCCAGATCGATGATACCCAGCGCAAAGTCGTGAGCGTCGCATCACCCACCGAATACACCCGCCCCATCTACTTCATAGAAACGCGGAACGGCTATTTGTGCGGCTGGTGCGAAATGCAGAAAGGAAAGCTATTAATCATTCCCCACCCGCTTTCTTCGTGCCAGGTGCGGGTCTTTTCACACCCGACCGAGGCGGAAGTGGTCGGCCGCGTGGTGGCGGTCGCCGCGCGCATCGCTCCTCTGCAGGACACTCGGCAGCCAAACGCCCCCGGCGTCTGACAAGAACTCTTCGGATTCCCCCGCGCTCAAAGGAACAGCCGAAACCGGGACAACATGGGAAATCTGAAAAACACGCCCCGCCTGCAACTGCGCAAGTGCTTCTTCAAACTGCTGACCCGTGATGCCGCGCTCCTGCAGCACCCCTTTCGCTCGCGAAACGTTTCCTTCCTGCGCCCGCACTGCCTGAAATATCTGCCTTTCCGTTTCTGAAAGCTTGCGCGGCTTTAGGTATCGCCGGAACGATAGAGTCACTTCCATGGCATCGGTCGCCGCCTGCGAACTCGTCACTTGAGAAACAAGGGGATTCAAACTGGCACGTCGCGCCGGTTCTGTGTAATCCCCGTCCGCGATGCGGTAGTCCACCCCTTCGTAAGTGATTTTTTTTATCCCGAGAGCCGCCGCCGTCGATGATAACTCCTCCAACGATCTCGCCGTCTCGGAGCCATCGCGCGGGACAACCCAATACGAAGTCTCGCCAGCCCGCCAGCCCGCGGCGTCTTGAATGAACGCTGTCATCCAGCGCTGGAGGTGCTCGTAATTTGGCCCGAAGACACGCGGTGCACCGGGACCGCCGGCCGCCACCACGCTCCAGCCGCTCTCTCCGATTGCGCGTTGCGCCGCAGAAAGACCAGGCGTCGCACCGGGACGAGCAAAGCGCAGCGGAAGTAAATCCTTGGCACCGGCGTCCACCGCTCGCTGGCACAGTCTGCTCAACGTCTCCAGACGTTCCAGAAACACGCTGGCCAGCCGCTCCACCAGTTCATACGCCTCCCGAATGCTCGCTACCTTCACCAGCGCTCCTTTGTTCACAAGCAACCCTTGCACGCGCCAGTTCAAAGCTTCCGGCGATTCGCTCGCCAGCCAGTGCAACGCTCCCCGCACCCATCCCTGGAGCGCCGCCGCATGATCCTGCTTCGACTCCGCAATTCTCGCTAGCGACAGGTTCACGTTCACCGCATCCGTATCCGTGCGTGCGCCGTCGCTGGTTGCAAAGGCCCGTTCATAATAACGCTCCGCCTCGACGATGTCCCCGCCGTACCGGTAGAGTCGCGCCAGGTTCAAAGAATTCACAAACACCAGCCGGGCGTCTTCCACCCCATGTTCAAGAAT
>CBAAAA010000041.1:0-16324 GCA_964658695.1 uncultured Solirubrobacteraceae bacterium
ACTTTGAGCAGGCGACTACGATCGATCCAGACTACCTCGAGGCGATCGACAGCTATGCAGGCGCCCTCCTGGATCAGGGAAAGTTTCAGACGGCGGTTCGTCAACTGAACGTTTCCGTTCAGCTGGACGCGGAAGACGGCATGGCGCATTACCTGTTGTGCGTGGCATTTACCCGCCTGGGTGCAGTAGATAAGAACGCAGGGGCACTGGCCCAGGCGGTACACGAAGGAAGCGAGTCAGTCCGGCTGATCCCGAGTAAAGCGGAAGCTCATTTCTGGCTGGCAGAGTCACTGCGAATGTCTGGTGACTGGGGTTCGGCGAGTCCGGAGTACAAAAGCTATTTAGAGCTCAGCAATTTTGACAGCAAGATTGCTGGAAAGATTAATTACTACGTGCTTGGTTATCTCATCGGTATGGGTCGAAAGACTCGACCCACATTGCCAGACATCTGGAGAGACCAGCGGAGCCTGGCTTATTTCGGCCTTTGTGATTGCGAGCGGAACCTGAAGCATTATGAGAGAGCGATCAGTTTTTGCCAGGAATCGCTGGCCTTTGACGCCCAGGATGCTTTCACGCATTATGCACTGGGGGTTTCCTTTGTCGGACAGTTCATGCTGGACAAAAACCCTGGTCTTTTGATCGCAGCGCGGCAGCACTTCGGGACGATGATCTCCTTGAATGCCGATATGGAGCAGGCGCCAATGGCGAGAGAAGAGATTAACCGGATCGATCATTATCTCAGCCGTTCGCAGTGAATCGAAGGACGTCACGTCTTCCGACGTAACTAGAACGTTAAGGACGTAACGTCGCTCACTATTTAAGTTTTTGTACCAAGCCTGGTATTTTTCTGGCCGAATCGAAAGCTTGATGGAGGTTTGAGATCGGGGCTGCACTTCCGGTTCCAGAATGGGAGCGAAGCGTATACCGTGATCATGAGCCGCTCTCCGGCGAGGTTGCTTCCAGAGACTCAAACACCTTGGCACTCTCCGTGATTGGAAGGCACTGCACACACAAATTGGATACCGCCAAGATAAGGGTGGAATCAAAAGGATATTGTAGTGACCGGCGGAGTCGCTGTTCTGCCGTTTGTTGGTGAGGTGGAAGTAGACATGCCCGAATCAGGTAGAATCGACATCACGGTCACTGTTCACGCAGTCAAGTTGGTTCAAAGACGGGGGTAACTATGATGCGCGTATCGGAGCCAGGCACTAAGGTAACTGCGCAACCTGGTACACAAGTTTCCACAACGCTTTTGCCACGGAACGTAGCGCGTGGCCGCGTGAATGTCTTGTATCGACTGCAGCGAACGATTGGGAATCGAGCGGTGCGGCGAATGATGGAAGGGACTGACACACAGTCCGTGGGCGGCCGAACTGAGTTCCCCGGCTTCGAACATGGAGCAATACAGGCCAAGCTAATCGTGAACGAACCAGGAGACAAGTATGAGCAGGAGGCGGACCTGGTCGCCGACCATGTGGTTCGCATAACTAGCGGGCCGGCTCAAATGCAGCGCAAATGCGACCATTGTGCGGAAGAAGAGAAGAAAGAGAATAGCGAAGCTCCCTTCCCAGCGGTTGCAAAGCAGACTTTGGAGGGACAGGATGACGAATATCCGCCTGCAAGCCAGAACCTCATCTTTCGTAAAGCGGAATTCGCGGCTTCGCCCACTGAGACGCTCAAGTCGTTACCGGATCGACTGTCGCGAAGACAGCAAAGCGCCGGAGAACCGCTGACCGGAGCAACGCTGCAAGGGATGCAGGACGCGTTTGGACGTAACTTTTCGGATGTGCGAATTCATCGGGATGCGGCGGCGGCCGAAATCAGTGAAGAGCTCGGTGCGCTTGCGTTTACCCATAGCAATCACATCTTTTTTGGAAGCGGCAGGTTCGATCCGGAGGGATCTTCGGGAAAGCATCTGCTTGCTCATGAGCTGACACATGTTGTGCAGCAGGGAAAGGCTTCGCAAAATGCGGGGGCGGGCACGGCTTCGGCCAGCGATGGCTCTTCAAGAGCTGTTCCGGGATCTCCATCCGCGACACCCGGGATTCAACGGGTTGCCAACTGGGGTGCAGGAGCCGTGCATCAAACCAATAATTTGGCTAACTCGATCATGAACGGGCCACCGCTCGGGGTGACTTGGCCCACGCTGAACGGCACGATTTTCTGGAGCACCACTGCGGCGCGGGCCGCTCTGCATAAGCCAACGCTGGCTTTTTCTTCGGCGGCGAGTGGAAATGTGACCGCGCAGGTGGCTACTGTTCCAACCAACACAGGAAGCTTCGATGAGACAGTTCTGGCTCCGGGCCCGTGGACCACGACCGTTCCGAAGACCACCGTCGGAGCGATGTTCTCCAGTTTGACAGCGTGTTCGGGAGCGGGGAATTCCACATTTCAGGCGATTGGGGATCCGTCCGATGCCCACATGTTCGCAGCGAACCGTAGACATGAAGATCACCACGCGGCAGACCATAAGGCTGCTTTCAACGGATCTCTCGTTCCATGGGATACGGCGCTCACAAATTCTGCTAAGGCGGGAACGACGTACAGCGGGGCTACGCAGGCGGACGCCGAAGCGGCGCTCCATGCCGCGATGGGTGGAACCCCCGATCAAGTTGCGGATGCGTTTATGAATGCCTGTGCCGCGGCGGTGGCGGCGTTCCACAGCACACCGGCCGGCGGTCCCTGCGGCGCACCAACCAGTCCAGCCTCGAACGCAGACTGTTCAACATCATCGGCCAAGTTTCATAATCCCTCATGAGAGCGACGAGCAGGCGGCTCGAAACGAGACGGCTTGGCTGGTATTTGATGTTTAGCTTAAGCTTGCTTGCCTGCAGCGCCACAGAAAGAAACAAGAACATGCCGCTCAAAGCAGCCATTGATGTGCCTTCCGGTCAAACCGACGCGCGGACTTTTAATATTGTTTTGAGGATAACGAACCCAACCTCTGACAAAGTTTCAATCTTAAATCCCGATATGGGCGTCCCCTCCGCCGCGATGAACTGGCCCTTTTCTCAGTCTGTTTATCAGGCCTCTTCGCTGATCTCGTTCGGTTATCTAACGATCCGGGTAAGCGGTGAAACGGGAGAGCAAGTGTCGCAGAAGAACATTCAGACATGGGCAACGCCAGTCCTCCGGCCGCCGCTTCAGTTACAGCCGGATGAGTCTGTCGAGCTTACTATTCCGATCGGGGACTTTTACGAATTGGAAGCAGGCAAAACATACCGAGTGAGCTTAGAATACGGCACGAACGACCGGAAAGTGTCGGCGAGCGGCGCCGTGATCATCGGCTGAGACGTTTCACGCAACGGTGACGGTCGCCTGCCCCGGCTCGGAAACGCTGATTACGCCGCCCCAGATACACATCAGCGTACATTCGTTAGTCAGGGCTGGCTGGCCGGCTAATATCACGGTGGGCGAGCCGGGGGTCCAAGGCGCCGGAGTAACGGGCACGCAGGGCATGGGTGTCAGAACTCCAAACGCTGCTGCTGTAGCGGAGGCGACCTCCGGGTTTGCAATGGAAGCGCACATTCCGAACGAAAGTACATTTGTCATCGAAATGTTGTCGATGATGTTCGCGTCGGGCACTTCAGTATTGACTCTATTCACCGGAAGGACCACTAAGCTGGAAGGTGCGAGACCAAAGCTACACTGCAGCATAGCTCCGTTACAAACTTGGAGAGCCATAGATTCCTTTCTTTTAATTCACTGAGAGCCGGCAGAGGCGATCGAGATGGTTGCTTTTGCAGCTTTTGAAGATCCATCCCTGGCCGAAGCGATTAATAAGTACTGGGTGGTGGCCGAGGGTCGAACCTGTTTGGACCCGGAGGTGGGAACAACGCCGACGCCGGGCTGAATCATCACTCGGGCCGCACCCTGTACTTCCCAACTGAGATAAGCCACGGCGCCAGGACGTACTTCCTGAGGAGATACGGAAAAGGCAAGAATCGCTAGTGGCGCAGGCCAAGCTGCCGGCACGGGGTGGACCTTCACGATAAAGTTCTGTGTCGACAATCCTCCCGGACCCCTTGCGAGCAGGGTGTAACGAGTGTCTTGAGCAGGTGAAACGTTAAGCTGTCCTTCCGGAAGAAGCCCGTCGAAACCAGGCGCGATGTGGACCGATGTGGCGTTTGTGACGGACCAGTGAAGAGTCGTGTGTTGACCGGCCAGGATTAAGTTCTGATCCGCTTTGAAGTAGATCTGCGGCGGGGAGGTGAGTTCCGCGGGCAGTTTTCTGTTGCTTTTCGCGACTAAGTTCTCGCCGTGCTTCGTATCATGCGCCGGCAACCCGTTCCCCTCCATTTCCTTTTGCGGCGGCGGGAGCTTTAACTCGCTATTTTTCGAAACAGGTGGGAGAGGAGGACGCTCCAACTGGACCGAAGTTGACGCTTGTTCCACGGAAGGTTTAGCATCCATCAGGGAAAGGGTGAAAGTCTGCTCCACGTCAATCGGACCCGATGCCGAAGATCCGGATGGGGCGACTCTCTTGCCGTTAAGAAAAACTTCATCGCTCTCACTGGTCTGCCATTGAAGCGTTACGCCGGCGCCCGGCGCAACGACGGAAGGTACAGCCGAAAAGCTGAGGATTCTGGGGTGTCTGGTTGAATGGCGGCTCAAGAGGAAAGCTGCAATGGTCGAGAGAATGATCAGAGCGGTTGCACCAGCGATCACAGCGCGCCAAGGCTTGGGCCGGGGCCGCGGTGGCTCAGTGGGGATTCTAACAGGAAGGGGTCCAGGGTCCGCCAGGAGCAGAGCATCCTGAAATTCCGATACAGTCTGAAAGCGGTCTTCCCGCCGTAGTGCAAGAGCCTTGAGCAGCGCCGCCTCTGATACAGGCGAGATATTGATGGCGAGAGAGCTGGGAGCGGCCAGGTCGTCGTGGGCGAGGCGATCGAGCGCCGGCGAAGGAGGGCGTCCCGTGATGGCGCGGTACATTGTAGCGCCAAGAGCATACACGTCAGTCCATGGGCCTTGCCTCCCTTGGCTGCGGTACTGTTCTTCCGGAGCGTAACCCGGCTTCAGTATGACGTCGAGGCTACGGCTTTGCTCCCCCAGCGAGTAGCGGGCGGCTCCGAAGTCGAGCAGCTTGACGCGCTGATCATGGGTGATATAGATGTTGTCTGGACTGATATCGCGGTGCAACAGACCGAATGAATGAAGTTCCCGCAGGGTGTCCATCACTGGAATGAGCGTCTGGAACGCTACCTGAAATGCTACTTTTCCGTTGTGATTCTCCAGATATTGCTGGAAGGTGAGACCTTCGATGTAGCCCATCACGATATAGCCGGTGCCGTGCGAGCGAAGGAAGGCCAAAACGCTAACGACTCCGGGGTGATCCCGGAAGCGCGCTAAGGCTCTGCCTTCCTCGAGGAACTTGGTCAAGCCGCTTTCATAGACGGTGGCGTTACGCTGGCTGAAAGGTTGAACAGTCCAGTCTTCACGCGCGCGAGTGCACACGTCCCTGGGAAAGTACTCCTTAACAGCGACTTTGCAGTCCAGGTCCAAGTCCCAGGCGATGTAAGTGATTCCAAATCCGCCTTGCCCTAGAGCCCGTCCGAGAAGGTATCGCCCATCCAGGACGGTGCGGGGCGGCAACTGCAACGGAGACTCAGACGAAGTGCCTTCCACCCAGCCACAGTGCGGGCACTGCGGACCAATCCCACGTTCTTGCATGCATCCCATGCAGAGGAGTTCGGAGTTCATAAACGTTTCATTGGCGTAATGACAGAGTTCCAAACAAGCGATTAGGACGACGTACGTCCGGCCGGTAATGATGGACCGAGAGCGACCTGCTTCGGGCCGGATCTCGCGCCGTACCTGGCGGCGATATAGCAAACAGCAACTTTGCAACCACTCGGCGAGCCGATAACTTCTTTGTTGCTATTTGGGATAGCATATCCTAAGTCGACATTACAAGCCTGATGGGATTACTGATTTAGAGAATCGCGTTGAAGAAGACGCGGCCGCTACCACTAGACACTTGAAGGTGCGGTATTGACCTGGATCCACGAATGGCGAATCAGGTGCTAAGGATTCTGAATGACTGCGTTAGGAGCTTTACTCATTGAGACAAGCGGAGCAGTTCGTGAGACGCTTTCGCGGTTGCTACAGAAGAATGAGTTGCGACCGTTTGCAACCGAGCTCACCGAAGTAAGAGCCCAGGTGGCAAAACATAGACCGGCAATCTCGGTCGTCGGCCCCCTGATTTCAGGAAGCTACAACTTACAGGAAATCGTATCGAGGATCCGCTGTGAAGCGGAAGCAATTCCGATTCTCCTGCTGACTGACAGGGGTTCTGAGGAAATGGCGATCGAGGCTCTACATGCGGGAGTAAACGGATACCTGCGATATCCCTGCAGAGCCGAGGACCTTGCTGCTGAGTTGCAACGCTGCCTTCGCAAAGGTGTGCGGGTCAATCAATCCGGCGCGCGAGCCGCGGCGGAGATGGTCGGTGACAGCGAGCCGATGCAGCGCATCAGAGCCTATCTCTTCCGGGCAGCGTTAACCGACAACAACGTGCTGATTACCGGCGAGACCGGCACTGGTAAGGAGTTGGCGGCAGCCTATGTTCATCGGAGTAGCAGCCGGCGTGACCGCCCACTGGTCACGATCAACTGCGCCGCTATCCCTGACAGCCTGTTGGAGAGCGAATTGTTCGGTTATGAGCGGGGCGCATTCACAGGAGCGCTTGGGGTGCAGGAAGGCAAGCTGAAAAGTGCGAACGGCGGAACGATCTTTCTTGACGAGATCGGTGACATGAGTCCTTACGCGCAGGCGAAAATACTACGGGTCACTGAAAACAAAGAATTTCAGAAGCTCGGCAGCTCGGCGACGACCCCTGTCAACGTCAGGTTCGTTGCAGCTACGAACCAGGATTTGGAGTCACTTGTCAGAGAAGGAAAGTTTCGAAAGGATCTGTTCTTCAGGCTTAACGTGGGTCGTGCGCATCTTCCTCCGCTGCGGGAGCGCAGGGAGGATATCCCCGCACTCGTCACTCACTACTTGCGGCTCTCGGCGTCCCATTTCGGAGGGAAAGTCCGTATGCTGACGGACGACGCCTGGTCGTACCTCTTGAATTACGGCTGGCCCGGCAATATTCGTCAACTGAAGAATGTGCTCGAGATGGTTTCCATCCAGACGGTGGATGAAGAGATAACTGCGCAGCAGCTGCCCGCATTTCTGTTTGAAGATTGTGCCGAACTCACGGGCGGTTTGAGTGAAGAGCGAAAGCGGCTTCTTTCGGCTCTCTCGGCCACAAATTGGAATAAGAGCCGTGCGGCGGAGAAGCTGCAATGGTCGCGCATGACTTTATATCGAAAAATGGCCAAGCACCAGGTGTCGAGGGCCTTCGCCGGCTGTTGAGTGTCACAAAGTGTCTCAGCAGGTGAGTAAGGTGTTACACGGCAAGTTACGGTTTCGCCAAGGCTTCGATTCTACCTGGAATCGGGCGGTTGAAGCTCCAGTTGAACCTTGCGTCCGCGGAATGTGTAACGGTCGGGGAGTTTACAACACTACCTACACGTATACAGTGGGGCTTTGAGTAGGGCAGCTAAGCACAACCAATTCAGCCTGTTAGTCGAAGGAAGCATTTTTGTGCAGATGCGGCCCGAAAATTGCTAGTAAGCCGAACGCACGCGCGTGTGATCTGGGGAAGCGGACAGCCACGGATCGAAATCATTCCGGGCGGGAGGCGGGCATACGACGGCACAAGAGCTGATGGAGGGGCACTACGCAAACTTCTTCAAAGTGGGGTACAACTCGCTTGAGTTCATCCTCGATTTCGGGCAGGTTTATCAAAATAGCAGCGAAGAACTTCTTCACACCAGGATCATCACAACTCCGGCTTACGTCCGGCTGCTCCTGGAGATTCTTGAGGACTCGGTCCAGAAGTACGAGAGCGCGTTTGGATCGATTCAATTACGAGATTAGCTGACAATGACCGCCGTCCAGCCCATTGATATTGCGCAGCAACGGCCCGGCTTGGTCTGCAGACGCGGATCGGCCGACCACATATTGTTCGAGATGAAACGACTGGACGGACTCATTCGAGCGCGAGTCGACCAGGCACGCCAGGTGCGTGATGAAAAAGAGGAATATCGAGGACTATTCATTTCGGAGCGGGAAGTAGACGGGCTCCTTAACAGCGATTTTGGAGGCCTAGTCTCCATTTCTCAGGAGGCAGGTTCGGCGGGAGGAGAGAGAGTATGCCTGACGGCGTGCGAATGCCGGCTTTCCGAGCTGAAACGACTTTTTGAACTGAGGGACTTCGACATTGACTGCGTTCTGATTTGTCTCGCGCCGGAACTCGAGATTGGTTATGAACGCTTGTATAGTTACCTGCAAGATGACGTCACAAAGCGACGTCCGAGCGTGGATCTTGTGCTTAAGTTGCTATGCCGGACCCTGCCCGAAGAATTGGCGAGCCGTCATCGACTACAAGGGCCGGCGCCCTTGATACGCAGCCGGATTCTGCAGCTGTTTGAAGACCCAAATCATCCTGAGCCGACCTTTCGCGGGAAGTTTCTGAAACTGGACTCGAGAGTTGCGGACTATCTTCTCAATTCTGACGAATTGGATACGCGCATCGCGAATTGCACTATGCGGTTTGAGAAACCTATGCAGGATAAGGATCTGCTGACGCGACCGGAAGACCGTAGGCGGTTACAAAGCCTCGTATTCGGGAAGCATGCTTCCGGAGTGATTCTATACCTGGAGGGCACACAGTCCGGAGATGGACGTTGCGCGGCAGAAGAATTTTGCGGCTGTCTCGAGACCGGGCTGTTGGTTGTGGAGGGGAGAAAACTGGCTGCCGGTCCGGAAGCGGATTTTCAGCTCCTGCTGGATCTGATTTTCCGGGAAGCCGTTTTGCAGTCCTCAGCATTGTATTGGGCCGACTTCGAAGTGCTGCTGTCCGAAGATAAAGGCGCGCTGCTGGCGATGTTCTTGCGGGCACTTGCCAAGAGAAACGGAGTCAGTTTTCTCTCGGGCGCGAGTGCATGGGAGCCCGCCGGAGAGCTGTCTGGCGCACTTTTTCTTCGGACCCAGATTGTTCGGCCGACCCAAGCCGACCGCATTCGTTTGTGGACGAGGGCAATAGGCCAAAGTGAAGAATTGCAATTATCCAGTTTGGCCAGTAAGTTTCGTTTCAGCGCGGCACAAATTCAGAATGCGGCAATAACGGCCGGGAACCTGGCTCGCTGGCGTGATCCAGAGGATAGCAAAGTAACGGAGGGTGACCTGTACGAGGCGTGCAGGCTGCAGTGTAATCGAAAGCTGTCCACTTTGGCGAAGAAGATCACGCCACATTACGAGTGGGGCGATATTATTTTGCCGGCGGATCGGGTGCAGCAGCTCCGAGAGATCTGTAATTCGCTGAAATACCGATCAGTCGTGTACGAGGATTGGGGATTCGGCCGTAAGCTTGCACTTGGCAAGGGCCTGAATGTGCTGTTCGCAGGACCGCCCGGCACAGGCAAGACAATGGCCGCTGATATTATTGCTGGCGAACTCGGGCTGGATCTTTACAAGACGGATCTATCGATGATCGTTAGTAAGTACATTGGGGAGACGGAAAAGAGCTTATCGCGCATCTTCTCCGAGGCTGAAACCAGTAATGCCATTTTGTTTTTCGACGAAGCAGACGCTCTTTTTGGAAAACGAAGTGAAGTGCGCGATTCCCATGACCGTTACGCGAATATCGAAACAAATTACCTGCTACAGAAACTTGAGGAGCACGAAGGTGTTGTAATTCTGGCAACTAATTTTCGCAAGAACATGGATGAGGCATTTGTGCGTAGAATTCACTTCACGATCGACTTTCCGTTTCCAGATGAAGTGGATCGCAGCCGAATATGGGAGACCATTTGGCCCGTGGAGACTCCGCGCGATCCGGATCTGGATACTTCGTCCCTTGCCCGCCGGTTTGAGATCACAGGTGGGAACATCCGAAATATTGCATTGGCTGCGGGATTTCTCGCCGCGGATAACGGAGGCATGGTTAAAATGCGGCACTTACTCTACGCGATCAGGAAAGAATACTTAAAGATGGGCAAGGTCGTGTCGCACGGGGAATTTGAGTAAGTAAGAGGAGAGATCGAAGATGAAAGCCGATCAGCAGGCTGGCCGCCACCATTGGCGAAAGGACCGGTGATGATGCGAGTGCGAATGGAAAACACAACCCCGCATGCTTGATGACCTGGATAGAACTGTGGAACAGCTTCTCCGTTACGAACTGCCGGCGATGATCGTTGACCAGGTTGGAGTGAGCTTCGCCGCACCGGATAGTGACTTTCCACCGGCGTCGGTAACTCTGCCGGCGGTTGACTTATTTCTTTATGACATACGCGAAAACCTCGAGTTACGCGGCGGGGAGTGGTTTGTCGAGCACAACGAAAATGGAACAGCAACGAAGAGGCGGGCGCCGGTGCGAGTAGATTGCTCGTACCTGATTACAGCCTGGTCCAGCGAGAGTTCCAGTACGCGTGCACTCGATGAGCACCGGCTGCTCAGTGAAGTCATGAAAGTCCTGCTAAGACACCCGACGATTCCGGAAGTGTTATTGCAAGGCAGTTTGAAAGGACAGGAGCCGCCATTGCCTTCGAGCACGCTGCAACCAGGCCGGCTGCAGAGCGTGGGAGAGTTCTGGCAGGCATTGGGCGGAAAACCGAAGGCCGCTTTGAATTACACGGTAACGATTGGGGTGTTTGCGGACAGGCCGATGGAGACCGAACGGCCGGTTGTGGCGAGAACTTCAAAGGTGCGCCCGGAACGGGAGATCACGGAGTGACTAGCTGGCAGACCGCACAGCACCGGGTGAGTATGGCAGGCAGTGTCAGCGATGCGGAGAGCGGCAAGCCCCTAGGTGGGGTTGACGTGAGGATGACTGCGATGCCGCCGGAGTTCAGCCGAATCGTGGACCTGAGGGCTTTACAGTACGGCAAGCCGGGGAAGTCTATGGCGCAATGCAAGACGAGAAGCCGGCTCGACGGGCTGTTTTATTTCGAGGACCTGATTCCAGGGGAGTACACAGTAAGCGCCTCGCTTGCCGAAGCAGGAGGGCGGTACGGCACTGGAACCAAAACAGCGACGGTTTTAAGGACCGCAGAGAGCAGCGTTCCAGATTTATTTTTGCGCCTGGAGCTACGTCCAACCACGATAAAGGGAAAGGTGAGCGCTAGCGGCCGGGAGAACGGGATGATCATGGCCGAAATCTTCATCAAGGGGAGCGGCGAGCGGACGTTCAGCGATGCGAATGGAGCTTACGTTTTGAGCCGCATTGAGCCGGGTAAGCGCACCGTGCAGGTGGTTGTGCAAGGCTACGTGATCGCCTCCAAGAGTGTGACGCTGGATCAGCCGGGGGCATTGGTCACGGAAGTGGACTTTGTTCTTGAAAGGGATTTGGGAGCGACAAGACTTGCACCGGGCAGCGGTGTGAGGGGCCGGAGCGGCGGCGCGCACACCAGAGCAGGAGAGGCGGGGAGACCATGAGGAGGCAAGGCGATGGCTGATGACAGCCCGAGGCCGAGTAGGCGACCGAGAACACCGCAACCTGAGGCGAGCCAATTGCCGCCAGAACCAGACGCGGACCCAAATGTGTCCGACGATGCTGTGGCCGGAGTGAGCGATAGCACGACGGTCGATATACAAGAGCCGACTGCCAGCAACCCTGAAGCAGTCGATCCCATACCCGGCGCAGGACAGGAAAGTGCACAACCCGAAAGAGTGACAGCCGAGCCAAAGGGCGGAAGCCTGGTGGATCTGCTTCGTTTCGAGCGGCGGAGCGGCAATCGACGCCGCTGATAAAGGAAGCACAGAAGCGTGATCGTCGAAGTACCTCGACGTGTTTAAACAACCGGTCCGTAAATGGACCCAATCGAGCAAAGGAGCTAGCACGAAATGCCCGAATATTTATCACCAGGCGTTTACGTCGAAGAAGTACCGTCAACAGTAAAGCCGATTGCTGGGGTCAGCACCAGCACGGCAGCCTTCATCGGGATCGTCAGCGGTCCGGTCCAGATACCAGAAGAGAACCCGCACTACGATCCAACAGGACTGAGCACCGATCCAGCAAGTAAGCAGAAGTACCGTGTGTGGACTTTCCCGTTCCCGGACCAGGATTTGGAAACCGCAAGAACGGCGTTCAACAACCTGGCGGAACCAAATGTCCGGCCGGCCAGACCGAGGGCGAGCACGCCGGACGGCCTGCGGGCGTTCCGGGACGCGCAGGAGAACCTGGCGGTTGCACTTTCCCGTTCCGCGGCGGGCGATCTGGCGCCAGCGGGGCAGCCGGTACTCTGCACAACCTTCAGCGACTTCACACGCTCGTTCGGCGGCTTCTCAACGAATGGCTTGCTGGCGGCGGCGGCAGCGCCTACCCCTGTCTCAACCACTGCCCCGACACCCGCTGCGCCAGATCCGAGCGGGGCCACTGCCGCACCCGGGCAAAGCCAATTGGCACACGGGGTATTCGGGTTCTTCAATAACGGAGGCACGCGCTGTTATGTGATGCGCTATCCCGATCTGACTGGTCTGCAAGATCCGCTGGCGTTGACGCCGTTCGAAGCCATTGACGAGATTTCGATGGTAGTCGCACCTGGAATTGTAGATCCGGTGGTGCAGACAAATATCGTGGATCATTGCACGCACATGTCGGACCGCTTTGCGATTCTCGATGCGCCGGAAAAGCCAGCGCAACTGACAGTCGGCGCTATCAAGGTCGCCCATAACACGGACTATGGCGCCCTTTATTTTCCGTGGATCAAGGTATTTGACACGGCGAAGAAGCTGACGAGCTCCGATCCGGATGAAGACGGCGAGATGTTTGTGGGCCCGAGCGGACACATGGCTGGGATTTATGCACGAGTGGATGAAACCAGAGGGGTACATAAAGCTCCGGCCAATGAAGTGGTTCGAGGCGCGTTGGATATCGAGTATCAGATCAGCAAGGGGCTGCAGGATGGGCTGAATCCGGATGGAGTGAACTGTATCCGCTTCGTGAACGGAAACGTCACTGTGTGGGGCGCGCGCACAATCGGCGGCGACTTGAACACAGATTTAAAGTACATCAACGTTCGGCGGCTGCTGTTGTTCCTGAGGAAGTCGATCGACCATGGCACGCAGTGGGTAGTCTTCGAGCCGAATGACAGGACGCTTTGGGCGAAGATCACCCGCAACGTCACAGCGTTTCTGACGACCGTGTGGCGCGACGGAGCTCTTTTCGGAAGCACTCCGGCGGAGGCTTTTTATGTTCGATGCGATGACGAGACGAATCCGCCGGACGAGCGCGACCTTGGGCGTGTGATTACGGAGATCGGCGTCGCCATTGTAAAGCCCGCGGAGTTCGTGATTTTCCGTATTGAGCAGTGGTCGGGGCCACAAGTGCAGTAGCGGGTGACTGAACGTATGCAGACGGCGGGCGCGAAAGGCGCAAGGGCAAGTCAGACCGGGAAGGACCTCTCCCGGTTCAAGCACCCTGGCGTTTACTTGCAAGACGAATTCGGCCTGCCGAGACGGACGGACTTCCTGACGGGCGTGCCCGTTTTTGTTGGGGTATTGCCAGCTAAATCCGCGAAAGAGAGGGGAGAAGCGGCGCGAAAGCTTGTGTATAACAAGCCGCTTCCACTTTCGCTCTGGTCTCAGTTCGAACGCGATTTAGGCCGCGCTGCTAACCAGGATTATCTGGCTTACGCTGTGCGTGGTTTTTTTGAGAACGGCGGTCAGCGATGTTTCGTTGTGCCGCTCGAAAGCAATAGTTTCAATGACCTGCTTGAAGGGCTGAAGGCGGTTGAGATTTTGGACACGATCGATTTAGTCTGCGCTCCGGACCTGATGAAAGACGCCGGATCAGCCTTCGAGTTACAGCAGTTCGTAGTGAATCATTGCGAGACGTCAGGCGACCGGTTCGCGATCCTGGATTCGCGTCGCGGTGATGACAAAAATGCCGTATGGGAGCAATGGAGCGAGATTGAAGGCAAGAACGGAGCGATTTACTATCCCTGGATCAAAGTGCGGGCGTTTGATGGCGGCATAGAAGAAGTACCTCCGTGCGGACACATTGCGGGCGTTTTCGCGCGTACGGACCGAAGTCGGGGGGTACACAAAGCTCCGGCGAACGAATTGCTGAATGGAGTTGTCGATCTGGAGCGCCCGGTGTCGGATGCGGATCAGGACTTCCTCAACCCAAAACGCATCAACTGTCTGCGTGCCTTCCCCGGGCGCGGCATCAGAGTATGGGGAGCGCGAACTTTGAGCGGCGATACCGCCTGGACTTACGTGAATGTGCGACGGGTGCTTCTCACCGCCGTGCGCTGGATTGGATGGAATATGACCGATATCGTCTTTGAGCCGAATAACCCCGCGCTTTGGCCAAGAGTCCAGCGGGAACTCAACACTTACTTCAGCGAACAGTTTCGTGCTGGAGCTCTCAAAGGAAATACGCCGCAAGAATCTTTTTATGTCAAATGTGATGCCGAGACGAATACGCCTGAGTTCCGGGAGTCGGGACAGGTAGTTACTGAGATCGGCCTGGCACTTACTGTTCCTTTTGAATTCGTGGTCATCAGACTGATCCATGGCGCAAAGGGAGTAACTCTCACCGGACCGCAAGGCCCAAAACAGCTTTCCTAAGGAGGATAGGCACAGATCATGGCGACTGGAGACAGAAAAGATCCATTCCGCGGTTATAACTTCAAGCTGGAGATCGATGGAATCAGCAGGAACGGATTCCGGGAATGTTCGGGGCTGGATGCGAAATCAGATCCGATCGAGTACCGGGAAGGGAACGAAAAAGTGTTCACTCCCCGTAAGTTGCCCGGCCAGACGAAATATACGAATATCACTCTGAAGTGGGGCATCACCGATGACAAGTCGCTATGGGAATGGCGTAAGAAAGTGATTGATGGAAAGACTGAGCGAAAGAACGGGTCGATCGTTCTGATGGACGAATCGGGTGAGGAAAAGCTGCGATGGAACTTTGTAGCCGGGTGGCCGTCGGACTGGAACTTGTCAGCGCTCAACGCGACTGCAAATGAGGTAGCGATCGAGTCACTGGAAATTGCGCACGAAGGATTTGTCAAGGCCTGACGATGCAGACTGAGTTCCCGTTTGTATTGCCGCGAGGATATCTGGACGGCGAGGGTAATTTGCATCGCGACGGAGTAATGCGTCTCGCGACGGCGTACGACGAGATTGCTCCGATGAAAGATCCTCGAGTACAAACGAACCCGGGATATCTGGTGATCATTCTGCTTTCCAGAGTGATCACGAAGTTAGGGGAACTGCCGGTCATCAACCCGAAAGTGATTGAGAGTTTTTTCTCCGCGGATCTGGCATACTTACAGGATTTCTACCGCCGCATCAATGAGAACGGGAATAGCCGTCTAGCGGTAAATTGCCCGCATTGTGAGGGCAAGTTTGAAGTGGAGGTGAACGGGAGCCTGGGGGGGTAACGGGCTACCCCTCGGAACGGTTGTTTGAGGAGGTAGCCTTTGTCGGATATTACCTGCACTGGCCCTATGAGGAAGTGATGTCGATGGATCATCGGGAACGACAGCGCTGGGTTGCGGAAACCTCGCGTATCAATCAGAGGCTGAATGAAATGGCAAAGAAGGAGTAACTAGTAAATGGATCTCGAGGCGAGCGCGGAGGTATCCGTCAGTTTGAACTTCGGTCTGGGGGTAAGCGCCTCCGCTGGAATCGCCCTGACCACACCGTCGCTGGCAGCCCGGCAGGATCCTTATCTCGCATTCAGGTTCGCGGTGGAGATTGAAGGTCTGGTAGCTGGCGGATTCAGCGAGGTGGACGGTCTGCAGGTTCAAATCGAGGTGCAAGAGTACCGGGAGGGCGGGTTGAACGAGTACATGATCCGAAGAGCGGGTCCGGCGAAATATCCTTCTAACTTGAGCTTGAAGCGCGGGCTCACCGGCACTACGCTTTCGGACTGGTGCTGGGATGTCGCGCAAGGAATGGTGGACCGTAAGAACATTTCGGTGCTGTTGCTTGATGAAAACGGAGACGAACAAGTCCGCTGGAATTTTGAGCAGGCGTATCCGGTGAAGTGGGCCGGTTCTCCCTTGCGTGCCCTGGCGAATGAAGTAGCTGTAGAAACGGTGGAGTTTGCCCACAACGGGTTTACACGGGTCGAATGAGTGTGATTGGTCCAAATCGCGGGTCTGAGGACGCGGCATTGGAGCAGCATCTGGAAACCGGTGCGCGCATCCATTCGCGGCACCTAAACTTTGGCAGTGTCCGTGGCCGACCTATTCAAAACGAAGGCGCGAATCGAGCCGCGCACGACCCTGTGCCGCTGCTGGGGTGGCTTCAGCGTCGT
>CBAAAA010000041.1:16334-16697 GCA_964658695.1 uncultured Solirubrobacteraceae bacterium
GTCATCTGTTTCTGTCGGCAGCTCGGCTGCAACTGGACTGCCAAGTGGTTGGGCCGCACCGGTATATGCATGGCCCTTCTGGCATTCGAACACGGAGGCTACATTAGCGGCTCCGCCTGCCATCAGGCGATTCGGCATGCCCGTCCCGTCCTCATTCACTTCCGTTCAGCGGAATAGCTCTGCGCAAGGCCTCGCCTCGAGTGATAACCGCAATCCTGCTTTGCGCAAGGAGACTTTAGCGGAAGCGGCATTTCGACGCGCTGGCTCGGCTGCATTGCAGAAGCGCGAGCCAGTGGAACGTGATTCCACTCGCGCGGTGAGTTCGCCCGTTGCCGCGGCTGGGGAAACATCCAAAGATGCAGC
>CBAAAA010000042.1:0-16519 GCA_964658695.1 uncultured Solirubrobacteraceae bacterium
AAACTGCTGTTTATCACAAGTACAGGTGCGGAACCGGCCGCGTCCCGCAGGTCAAACAAACGCCCTCGCGTCAATGGAACGCGAAAGACCTTGAAGTAGTCGGCGGTGGCGAAGCGGTACTGCTCATCCCCGTTGTAATCGCCCGACTTTGGCGCTTGGCCCGCGATGTTGAACGGCAGGTCGATCTGGGTCGCGGTGGGAAGCGCAACCGTGAGTGCCGCGCTGTCCACACCGGGTAAGGCAGAGATCCGCTGCAGCACCTGACGGGCGAAGTTATCCACCTTTGCGGTGCTCGAGTACTTTTGGCCGATCAAAGACGTCTGCATGGTCAAGACATTGTGCGGGTCGATTCCCGGGTCTGCCGTGCTGAGGCCAATGAAGGTTCGGATGAGGAGCACTGCCCCGGCCAGCAGCACCACTGCGAACGCCATCTCCGTGCCGACCAGCGTCTTCCGCAGCCGGTTCTGATGCCTTCCAGTGCCGGAGCGTCCAGTAGATTCTTTCAGCACCGAAGCGACGTCAGTGCGTGAGATGTGAAAGGCGGGGTAGAGTCCAAACAGGATCCCGGTAACAAAAGAGACGGCCAGGGTAAAGGCAGCTACCCGCCAGTCGAGGAAGGACAGGGCATGATGCGAATGATTGGCGTCGGTCAGGAAGGGTATATCGCCGGGGACAAACAATAACAGCACTTGTACGCCCCACATGCCGAGGATAAAGCCTGCGACTCCGCCCGCGGTCGAGAGCATCACGCTCTCGGTGAGCAACTGACGAACGACACGCCAGCGGCTGGCTCCAACAGCGGTCCGTATCGCCAGTTCGCGCTGCCTTCCAGCGGCGCGCGCTAACAGGAGATTGGCGACGTTCGCACAGGCGATGAGCAATACCAGCACCACCGCACCCAGGAGGATCAGCAAAGCCGGCTTCATGTCGCTAACCATGGATTCCTGCAGCGGAACGGCGGTCACCGATTCGGTCTTGTCCATCCACTTCGGGTTCTCGCGCCGGAATGCATCGCCGGCAAGCCGCAGGTCCGCACGCGCCTGTTCCAGAGTCACACCCGGCTTCAGGCGGCCGAAGACCGCCAGATAGTGCCCTTGATTCGTGCTGTGAGGATCGGCCTGGGTAGAGATCCAGATGTCCGCCGGTGGCGTCGATTCAAAGCTGGCCGGCATGATCCCGACGACTGAATAGGCCTCCGAGTTCAAGGTGATGGTCTTCGAAAGTATGTTGGGATCGCTTCCAAAGTGGGAGCGCCAAAGACCCTGGCTGATGAGGGCGGACTTCGGGCCGCCGGGCTGGTCTTCTGTCGCGGTGAACGTTCGGCCCAGCATGGGAGGCACGCCGAACACCTTGAAGTAGTCGGCCGAGACGTGAACGCCCTTCACCTGTTCCGACCTGTCGCCACGGCTCAGGTTGATTCCCGGGCTCTCTTCGTCGGAAAGAGCCATGGATTCGAACGAATGATTCTGACGCCATGCGAAGTACTTGGGAATAGAAGCTGATGTTCCTTTCCCTTGAGGAAACTGCCGGTCCAGCTGCATGATGCGGTTCGCTTCCGGGTAAGGGAGCGGCTCCAGCAGAACTTTATCGACGACGCTGAAGATTGCTGTGTTGGCTCCGATACCGAGCGCGAGAGCGGCGATCGCCACTGCCGTGAAGCCCGGACTCTTCACCATGATTCGCAGCGACTGCCTGATATCCGCCAGCAGGGTTTCCATATGAGTGCATACGGAAAGATGGGCGGTACAGTTCCCGAAGTGTCTGATAGATTTTCAAAGTGAACAGAGCAACCTTGATATTTGTCATCGCTTCGCTGGTCGCTGCGACCATCAGCGCGCAAACCGGTTCCGATCCACTCATCGACGGCTTCCGGCAAGTAGAGGCGGCTTCAGTTGCCGATGCGATGGAACAGTTGTACGGGAAGAAGCAGTACATGACGCACGACATGCGGCCTCTGAGCGCTACGAAATTCGCGGGCCGGGCGGTGACGGTGCTGCTGAAGAAGGAAGAGCATAAAGAGGGCTCGAAGGCTTTGCAAGGCATGCTCGATACGATCGACGAATCGGCTCCGGGCTCTGTTTATGTGATGGTTCTGGAGGACGGACTGGATTACGCGGGTTTGGGCGGACTGATGAGTACGGCGATGAAGTTCCGCGGGTTTGCCGGAGCCATTGTCGATGGCGGCGTTCGCGACACACCGCAAATTGCGAAGCTGCAGTTCCCGGTGTTCAGTCGCGGCGTCGTTCCGTCAACCACGGTGAATCATTTCCGCTTTGCGGGCCGCAATGTGCCGGTGAAGTGTGCCGGAGTGGAAGTGAACGCTTCGGATGTGATCGTGGCGGATCTGGACGGCGTGGTGGTGGTGCCGGCGGCTCAGGCGCAAGAGGTTCTGACGAAGGCCCAGCAGCTGGACTTCACGGAACACAGCATGCTGCCGTTCATTGAGAAGTACAAGTCGATTCGGGAGGCTGTGGCGAAGTTCGGACGACTTTAAAAAAGTGGATTCTGCGACCCGGCAAAGCGTAACGGCCGTGGAATCTTGAAGTACTCACACGCCCGTTCGGTAGCGACACGACCGCGCGGCGTCCGGTCCAGAAATCCCAGTTGCATCAAGTAGGGTTCGTAGACTTCTTCAATGGTGTCGGCTTGTTCGTCGATGGAGGCGGCAATGGTGGCGAGGCCGACCGGTCCACCGGAGTACTTGGCCGCCACTGTGGTCATAATTTTCTGGTCCACTTCGTCAAGTCCGTAGCGATCGACTTTTAACAGGTCGAGCGCGGCTTGCGCGACATCGTGATCGATGCGGCCGTCCGCTCGCACCTGGGCGTAATCCCGGACGCGACGTAACAAGCGGTTCGCAATGCGCGGAGTACCGCGGCCCCGGCGTGCGATCTCGCGTGCCGCCTCGTGATCGATATCGACCGCGAGTAAACGGGCGGATCTTTCGACGATCTTCGCGAGTGTCACTTCGTCATAAGGATCGAGGCGCAGCACGATTCCGAAGCGTCCGCGGAGCGGTGCGCTCAGCAGACCCTGGCGGGTGGTGGCGCCTACGGCAGTGAAGTGGGGCAGGTTAATGGAGTGGGTGCGCGCGCCCGGGCCGCTGCCGATCAGAATATCCAGGCGGAAATCTTCGAGCGCGGAGTACAGAATCTCCTCGATATCAGGGAGCAGGCGGTGAATTTCGTCGATGAAGAAAACCTGTTTGGGCTTGACGCTGCTCAGGATGCCGGTGAGGTCGAGCTTCTTCTGGAGAATGGGTCCGGCGGTCTGATCGATCACCGCTTCCAGTTCCCGGGCAATGATTCCGGCCAGCGTGGTTTTGCCGAGCCCGGGAGGCCCGCAGAGCAAAACGTGATCCATGGCTTCGCCGCGGCGTTTGGCGGCTTCAATGGCGATCGTCAACTGTTCGCGCACATGCGGCTGTCCGGCGAAGTCATCGAGAGAAGTCGGCCGCAGCGCCGCCTCAAACTGACGCTCCTCTTCTTGTGGAGTTGCCGACACCATTCCATCCGGTCGCATTTGATTTTACGTTAGCGTATGAGGGCCATTGCCGCGCGGAAGAACGGTTCGAACTCGGCTGGAGCGCCGTTTTGCTTCGCTTTACGCACGGCCTCTTCGGCGGCGGGACGGGAACAGCCAAGGTTTTGCAGCGCGGAGATGACGTCGCTTTCAAGAGCAGTGGGAGCCGGTCCGACCGCGGCAACCGCTACCGGTTTTCCCGCCGCGTCCACCGCCGCCACTTTGTCTTTCAACTCGAGCACGATGCGCTCGGCGGTTTTCTTGCCCACTCCGGGAATGCGCACCAGCATCACAACGTCGCTGCCTCGAATCGCCGTGACCAGCTCGGTGACAGGGAGCCCGGAGAGGACCGCGAGGGCAAGTTTGGGACCGATGCCGCTGACTGTGATCAGGCGTTCAAACAAGGCTTTCTCTTCGGCGCTGATGAAGCCATACAGAATCAGTGCGTCTTCGCGCACGTGAGTGAAGATTTTCAGCGAGACTGGTTCATTGACATTCCCGAGGCACGTGTAGGTCGAGATAGGGATCTGGACGTCATAGCCGACTCCGCCGATATCTACGATGACCTGGTTCGGGTGCTTCTCGAAAATAGAACCTCGCAGGTGCGCAATCATCTGCCGGTCTCCCCGTTTGTTTCGGGCAGTGCGAATGCGACGTAAGCTCCGGGGATGGGGGCCTGCACAGCCGTGTGCCCGGGAACATTGTGAGTGTAGGTAGTGGCTTGCGCTGCAGCACAGAAGACGACGTATTCGCGGCCATTGATTGCATACACGGCGGGCATTCCTTCGAGGGCGGCGTCGAGTGTCGCTTCCCACAGCACCTTACCGGTTGCTGAGTCGAGTGCCCGCACTTTCCGATCTCGAGTCCCAGTGAAGATGAGACCGCCGGCCGTCACCACCGGCGCTGTTTTCGGGAAGTGCGCGCCAGTGCCAGCATGGCCTTGCTCGGCGAGCTCGGGAACTTCTCCCAGCGGGATCTTCCATTTAATCGTGCCTTCGTTCAGATCGTAGGCAGTGAGTGAGGTCCAGGGAGGGGCGATTGCCGGAAGACCGCTGCTGGTGAACATGAAGCCGAAACCGCTTTTGTAGCGTGGCGTAGCGGATGCGCTGATTTGGTTGGGCTCCGCGGTGGGAACAGGCGCTTCGGCGGGATGAAAGAGAAACGCTACAAGCGCGGCACGATCATCCGTAGTGAGTTGAGGAAAAGCAGGCATCAGGTTGCGACCTTGCTTGAGTACGGCGTCGATCTGATCCGCTCTGAAGCGATCTGCCGCCTCCTGCAACGACGGGATAGCGGGCGGATTGCCGTGCAGATCCGCCTGATGGCATAGCTTGCAGTTCTCCTCATAGAGTGCACGTCCACGTGCAGCGGGTGGGCCGGAAAGTGCGGCGGTGTGCTCGCGCGCCAGTTCCAGTTTCAGCATGGCCGGCAGATCTTTGGAGAGAACATACAGGGTTCCGTTTGCTGGGTCGATGGCAGCTCCGCCGAAGTTTGCGCCGCCATTGTTGCCGGGCATTTCCACGGTGTTTTGGAGACCGGGCGGGGTAAACAAGCCTTCGTTGCGGGCGTGTGCCATCTCTTCCAGCAACTGGGCTTTTTCTTCCGGCGGAAGAAACGGGCTAAGGTCCTTTGCGGTGAAGCTCTGGCGCGCAAACGCCGGTGGCTTCAATGGAAAAGGCTGTGTCGGCCATGCCTCTTCACCCGGCATGTGAGAAGCAGGAACGGGCCGCTCCTCAATGGGCCACAAGGGTTCGCCAGTCACGCGATTGAAGACCCAAACGAATCCTTCCTTGCCGACTTGCGCGACGACATCGACGCTCCTGCCTTCATGCTGAACCGTCAGCAGCTTTGGCGCAGTGGCGTTGTCATAGTCCCAGATGTCATGGTGAACCATTTGAAAGTGCCAGATGCGTTTTCCGGTACGGGCATCGAGCGCCAGCAGGCAATCGCCGAAGAGATTCGCGCCCTTGCGGTTGGCGCCATAGAAGTTGTACTTCGGGCTGGCGGTCGGGATGTAGACGACGCCGCGCCTGGTATCGACAGAGAGTTCGCTCCAGGCGTTGGCCCCGCCTACTGTCTTCCAGGCGTCCTTGGGCCAGGTGTCGTAGCCGAACTCTCCCTGGTGCGGAATGGTGTGAAAGCTCCAGGCCATTTTTCCGGTGAGAACATCATAGGCTCTGACATCGCCGGGGCCGGATCCATATTCTTCGTTGGTGGCGGAGCCGAGAATCAGCAGGTTCCCGAAGATGCGGCCGGGTGTTGTGGATTGCACCAGAGTCAAGCTCTTGGGATCACGGCCCAGGCCTTCGCGTAGATCGACCCGGCCATCGTCACCGAACTGCGCGATTCGTTTTCCGGTACGCGCATCGAGCGCCTGCAGCAGGTTGTTGGCCGAGAACAGCAGCCGGCTCTCGGATCCGTCCTGACTTTCCCAGTAGTTGATGCCGCGGTTCGTGATCAGCGTGCTATGTACGCCGGTTTCGTAGGCCCAGAGTTCTTTACCGGTCGCCGCGTCGAGCGCGATGATGGAATTGTTTCGGGCAAGAACGTAGATCGTGCCATGGGCCACCAGAGGGTTGAACAGGTATTTGTTTCCATCGCCGGTTTTATAGCTCCAGGCGATGCGAAGCCGCGAGACGTTTGCACGGTCGATCTGCCGCAGGCTGGAGTACTGCGCCGAATCGGAAGAACCGCCGTACTGACTCCATGTGTCGTAGGACGAAGCAGGGGCGCCGGTTGCTGCTGAGGAGTGATGAATGGCGGGTAACAGAAGCAGACCGATCAGGCCGGTTATCGAGGCTGTTAGATGTCTCAATTGTTCCTACACGAGAGTGTGACACGGGAGCTATTCAACCTTTCGATGGATTGCAGGGATCCGGAATCCTGATATTTTTAGTTGAGTTGCCTGGAATGATCACTAGGAAGCCGCTGCGGTGGTTGACGATTTGCCTCGTACTTTCGTTCTTCCTTCTCGCCTACCCGATCTATGTTATTCGTCCGTTTCGCTATCAGGGTTCCCACGAACTGGCCGTTGCCTTAGTCGTGATGCGATGGAGACCGCTGCTTGAAAGTATTTGCGTTGTGGCGGCGGTGGGCATTGGGATAATGTCGTGGCGGAACTTACATGGTGTGATGCGCAAGACGGCGCTCATCCTGTGTACGCTCCTCGTCGTTACATGTGGCTACCTGTCGCGTATCAATATTTATGAGCTGATGTTCCACCCCATAGATCGCGCCACATTCTCAAATGCGTCGGGAGCGAAGCTGGACAAGAAAGAAGAAATCCTCGCAGTGAATGTGCGCGGCGCGGCGCGAGCTTATCCAGTTCGGATTTTGTCCTACCACCACATCATCAATGACGATTTGGGTGGGGAGCCGATCGTTGCCACTTATTGAACGCTTTGTCACACCGGTCTGGTGTTTGAACGAAGTGTGGACGGGATGGCGCTGCGCTTTCATCTGGCTGGGATCAACAACCAGAACTTCCTGATGCGGGATGAGCAGACCGGAACGTACTGGCAACAGATCACGGGACGCGCGGTCTCGGGTAAACTGGCGGGCCGGCAACTGCTTGTAGTTGGGGCCGATGAACTGACCTTCGGCCTTTGGAAATCAGAGCAGCCGCAAGGCACGGTGCTTGCCGAAATCCCGCGCTACGCGCATGATTACGCTCCACAGAATTGGGACGTTGCAATGGCGAAGGCTCCTACGGTAATCAGCTACGCGCAGGCGGGATTAAAGCCTCGCGACCTGATGCTTGGCATACGAGCGTTCGGCGGCAGCCGGGCGTTTCCTTATTCGATTGTTCTCAAAGAGAAGCTGATCGAAGATCGCGTAAATGGCGAGCCGGTGCCGCTGGTGGTTGGTGCGGACGCACAGTCAGTGCGGGTGTTCCGTCATCGTGTTCCACAAAGCACAGTTACAACCCAGTTTTATCGAATTCTTGAAGGTCTAAACAAAGATGCCGCAATGATGGACGCAGAGACCGGAAGCGAGTGGAACTTTCAAGGATGCGCGATATCAGGAAAGCGCAAGGGGGCCTGTCTGGAGCGGGTGGAGGTAATCAAAGATTACTGGTTCGACTGGAGGAACTACAATCCAGATACAACTGTTTACGGCATTAAAGAGAAAATCCGCTAACATAAGTAAGTTAGTTAAAATACGAACTAGATCAGGGAACAATAGTGCTCCAGATCTAGTTCGCGCCGCAGTTAGAGAACTTACTTCTTTACTGCCGCAAGAATCTCTTCCTGATTCTCGAGGATAAGATCCTGGTTCTTGAGGATCTTCTCGAGAGCCTGCTGATTTGTCTTGATGATTTCCTGATTCTCCTTGATTGTTCCCTGGTTTTCAAGGATCGTCTTCTGATGTTCAAGGATTTGTTTCTGGTTTGTAATTACGTCTTGTTCAGCCATAGTAAGTATGCTTTTATTATCTAACATCGAGACATAAATGCAAGGGCGCCTTTTCGCGAGTAGTCATCAGGCGGGATCCAGTGTTTCAACGGGGGTCTTAGCGGAAGCCGATTTTCTAGCGACGGAGGCTTTGAGAGACTCCTGGAGGTCGTCTTTGAGGGAGGAAAGCGAGATATTGTAGGCGGGGAAGCGGGCATGGCTGGCTTCCCTGATGGAGTAGTTGAATTCCAAGTCTTTGGCACGCACGATCGCGGCGCGGGTGCGGGCTTCATGAGCCTCCTGGCGGCGTGACTCTTCGGCCTCGCAGCGTTTTTCCCGTTCGAAGCCAATTTCCTGTTTGCGCTTTTCGGATCTTAGCTTTGCGAGTTCGTTCAAGCACTTGAAGAAGGCGCGTTGGTGGGTGGTCTGGTAGCGGAGATAGAGGGCGAGGTTCTTCTGTTCGGCGGCGGTCAGGTCATGATCGACGAAGTAGTTGGATTGCACGGATTGGGCGCGCTGACTCAGCCAGTGGTGCTGGGCCATGCTCGCGACGAGGATGTTTTCGGTGGGAGTGATGGCGTCATGTTCTTCGCGAAGGCCGGAGAGCAGGGTGTGGTAGGCGGCGCCGTCTTCAAGCGGTAAGATGCGGAAGACGCCGCCGGAGAGGCCGTGCTGGAAGTGGTTCAGAGAAGAGGCAGTTTTGGCTGCATCGGTGAGGGGACCGGTGGAGTGTCTGGCGTTCTTACGATTGGCTTGGTTCTGTGCGGCGGTGGCCATGGGTGGATCTTTCTTTGAGTGATGCTCGTACGGTTCAGGTGTAGCATGGCCGAGCCGGCTTATTGATGGATGTTATTGATTCCATTAGGCACTACATCTGTGACTGACATTTCCGGGAGGAAATGTTCCATGAAAATGCGAAGTGCGCTCCCGCTAGTCCTTATCGCGGCGGTTCTCGCGATCAGCGCGTGCGTCTCGACGGTGACAGGTGGAAGCGGTGCGGCCGATACGCAGACACCGCAGTCTCTCGATGAACAGTGGTCGGCGACTGCCGGGAGGAACGACCTTGACGGGACGGTGGCGTTCTAGGCCGACGATGCAGTGCTGCTTGCTCCGAACGCGCCGATCGCCGCAGACCGGAAATCGATTCGGGAATCGTGGGCGGGCCTGCTCCGTCCCGACACGAAGGTGGCATGGAGAGTGTCCAAAGTTGAAGTGGCGAAATCCGGTGAACTTGGATATTTGTACGGCAGCTACGTGGTGGTCGTCCAGGATCCGAGGGGCGGACCGCCGGTCCGGGATACCGGCAAACTGGTGGAAGTCTGGAAGAAGCAGGCGGATGGGAAGTGGAAGTGTGTTGTCGACACATACAACTCCGATTTGCCGGCCGCCGGTGGGGCTGCGGCGACTGACGCCAAGAAGTAACGCGCGAGCGAAACGACTAGCGGCAAGTTCACGCTGTCTGACTATTCTGTGCGTAAGGCTTCGAGCGGACTGACCGAGGCCGCGCGCCGCGCCGGGAAGTAGCTGGCCAGGAGAGCTGAGCTGCTGAGGACAACGGCGACTGCGGCCAGTGTGGCCGGATCCCAGGAACTCACTCCGAACAACAGCGTCCGCAACATGGCTGTTGCAGCGGACGAGGCTGCAGTGCCTAGCAAAATTCCGACCGCGGTCAACCGCGCTGACTCGCTCAAAATGAGGGCATAGACGCTGCTGCGCTCCGCGCCAAGCGCCATCCTCACACCGATTTCGCGAGTCCTCTGGCCAACCGCGTACGCGACGACCCCATAGAATCCAACCATCCCCAGAACTAAGGCAGCTCCGGCAAAAAGACCCACCAACCAGGCGGCAGACCGGTGGAGATAGGCGGACGGGGATGCATTTATTCTTTCCATCATGGTGTCTCCGCCCGAAACAGTTATGTACGGGTCAAGCGCGTGGACGACCTCGGCGACTCTGACGAATAGGGAACCGTTCGGCTGCTGCGATGTCCGCACCAGGATGGCTGGCCATGCAACCGGTTTTTGGTTTGCTGGAACGTAGAGCGCCGGCTGAGTGGAGTCGTCGATCGACCCTTCTTTGATATCGTCGACAATCCCGACGACCTGCATAAAAGAGCCGGGGGCCCAATCGTAATAGATCTGCTTTCCAACTGGATCTCCGCCGGGGAAGTATTTGCGAGCAAGTGTTCGATTGATGATGGCCACCAGCGGCTTCGAGGTATCCTCAGCCTGATCGAAATAACGGCCCCTCAATAGCTTTGCCCGAATCGTTTCGAAATAGCCAGCACTCACTTGCCGGTTGATCACTTCGTTGTCCTCGCCGTGGTTGGGGTGTCCGGCAAGATGGAATGAAGCGGTTCCCCAGGCGGAATCGATCGGTGGCGCGGTTGAGAAACCAACCGCAGCGACGCCCGGCAGAGCGGCGATACGGTCGACCAACTGACGCTCTAACGCCGCAGTCTGCTTGCCGGTCGGGTATTTCCGCGGCGCCCACGAGGTTTGGAAATAGGTGAGACGATCTGCCTTGAAGCCAACATCAAGATGAAGCAAACGATAAAGGCTCTTGCCAAGAAGTCCCGCGCTTACCATTAGAACCATTGCCAAGGCGACTTCGACAATGACCAAACTAGAGCCGAATCGCCGCCAAGTAGTTCCCGCCGAACCGCGAGCGCCTTCTTTTAAGCCTTCCAGCATAACGGCGAGTGATGTACGGGCAATTGGAACAAGGGCAAACGCCAGGCCGGCCAGAAGTGAAATACCGCAGGCAAAAGCTATCGTCCAGGAATTTAATCCAAGACCGCGCAGGTACGGCATGCTATTCATCTTTTCAGCTGGCACAAGACTGGTCAGCAGGCGAATACCCCCATTCGCAAAGGTCAATCCCAGGATGCACCCCGCTATTGCCAACACGAACCCTTCAGTAGCGAATTGATGAAAGAGCCGCGAAGACGAGGCCCCCAGCGCGCCCCGGACCGCAATTTCGCGCCCTCGCATGTCAGATCTTGCCAATAACAAGGTAGTCACGTTGACGCCAGAGATGAGAAGCAGAAGGCCAGCGCCGCTTAACAGAATCAGCAGGACGGGACGCACGTCTCCGACGATGAAGTCGCGCAACGGTACCAGATTTGCCCCTCCGAAAATGCGGTTGGTCTCAGGATATTGTCGCCGGAGCAGTTGCGCAATCGAGCGCATATTGTCCGACGCAGCCTCGATCGATACGCGGTCTTTCAGTCGCGCGACCAAGGTCAAATTGTGGCAATCGCGATGTTGCTCACACGCGTCTGTGCTGCGAAGAGTAGTCCAAAAGTCACCCGAGTAAGGAGCAAATTGAAAGTGCGCAGGAAGCACGCCGATAACAATCGACGGGTTGCCATTTAGGGTAAGAGACTGGCCCAGCACTTCGCTTTTGCCCCGGAATCGTTTTTGCCAAGCCGAGTAACTCAGCATCACGGTACGCTGAGCATCAGGAGCGTCTTCACCGTTTCGAAAGTCACGGCCCAGGACGGGCTGAACTCCAAGCGTGTGGAAGAAACCGGCGCTGACCCGCGTGCCCGACACCTGCTCCGCTCCGCTATCAGCATTGAATGTGAAGCTGCCGTTCAGCGCGTAAGCGTCAATGGAGCTGAAGACTTTGTTGAGACGTTTCCAGTCTGCGAAATCCGCATACGAAAGCCAGGACCTCGGTGTGCCGGGTGAGGATTCAAACGCAGCCACCAATCGCGACTGATCTTTATAAGGCAAAGGCTTTATGAGGGCAGCTTCAACGAAGCTAAATATCGCTACCGTGGCAGAAATTCCCAGAGCTAGAACGAAGATAGAGGTGCAGGCGAAGGTTGGATTCTTTCTGAGTTGCCGGACGGCGTACCTAAGATCTTGCGATATGTTCTCGATCGGGCGCAATCCTCGCATGTCACGGCACTCCTCTTTTCGTTGCTCAACATTTCTTACCCGCTGAAGCGCCGCAAAATGCGCGTCCTCCGGTTTCATTCCGGCGGCGATCCTCTCGTCAATCTCTCGCTCCAGGTGATATCGCAACTCTTCGTCTAACTCCCGCTCGACCTTCGCGCGGAAAAAGAGCGACCGAATCCGCATCCGAGTTACACTTACCCAACGCATAGACCTCTTTTCAGACCGGCCCGACGACCAGGGAAATGGCCGCCGACAAGCGGTCCCATTGCGACGCTTCCGCGTCCATTGCTTTCCGCCCAGCTTTGGTCAGGGTGTAATACTTAGCGCGCCGATTGTTCTCACTGATAGCCCACTGCGACTGAATCCAGCCGTTCTGTTCGAGCTTATGAAGGGATGGATATAGCGCGCTTTGTCCCACCTGGAGCACATCTCCAGACACTTGGCGAATGCGCTGCGCAATAGCCCATCCGTGCATCGGTTCCGAGGCAATCGTCTTTAAGATGAGCAGATCAAGCGTGCCTTGGACGAGATCAGTTGGTTTACTCAGTGGGATACCTCAGTAACTGACAGCAGTCTACCCGTTTCTTCCCCGATCTCCAAGCACTTTCCGGTGCAATTGTGATCAATCAGCGGTATCGTAAACGGGTTTATCAACTAAATCGTGTAACGGCGAAGGGTAGTTGTACCCTTGGCGACTTCGAAAGGGAATCATCAATCGGGCATACATGTTGCTGAATGATAATGCTGAGAGGGCAGGTTGCAGAATGTAGAAGAGAGTAAATCATCGGAACCCAGTCGAATGCGAAAAAGTGCGGTTGCAGCTGCAGCCTTACTTATTTGTGCAACCAGTCTCTTCGCGCAAAGGCAGACGTACTCATGATCACGCTCGATGGCATGAAGCCGGAGTATGCGACGCAAGCCAAAGAGCACAATCCGCACGTCCCGGCGCTGGAGGGATTTTTGGAAGGACGGAACTTATGCGGAAGGCGTAGCCGGGCAGGTTCCAGCCGTTATGTATCCGAGCTGCGCGGCGGCACGGTGCGTTTTGAGAAGCGAGACCTGGCGGCTAGTGAGCGGTGAAGCCGCCGTCCATCATCAGAACAGAGCCCGTGAAGAAAGTCGCGAAATCGCTGGCCATGTAGGCGAAGAAGGCAGCGACTTCGGCGGCGGTGGCGATGCGGCCGAGCGGGTGATTGCTGCGCAGCATGTGCCAGAACGCTTCTTCGTTGCCCGAAGCTTTCGCGGAGGAGTGAACGATGGGGGTGTCGACGGTGCCGCAGGCGATGGTGTTGACGCGGATGTTATGGTTGGCGTACTCGACCGCCATTTGCCGCGTCATCTCATGCAATGCGCCTTTTGAGGGGCCGTATGCGCCTTGCAGGGGGATTCCCACTTCGCCGGAGATGGAGCCGGTAATCAGGAAGAGACCGGAGTGCTGATCGATCATGATGGGGATTACGTGGCGAGCGGCCCAGTAGAGCGCCTTCAGGTTGGCGTTCATGACCAGATCCCACTCTTCCGGGGTGTGTTCATGGAGCGGTTTCACTACGCTCAGGCCGGCGTTGCTTACCACGATGTCGATGCGGCCGAAATTGTCCATGGCGGCTTTGGTGTACTGCTCGGCCGTGCTTCCCTGGGAGACATCGCCCTGCAACAGCACAAGCTTTGATCCGAATTCTGTCTGGCAGGCTTGCAACTCTTCTGGAAAATTTTGCTGCCGGTCGACTGCGATGAGACCTGCCGCTCCACAATCGAGAAAGCGGCGGGTGATCGCCAGACCGATACCGGAAGCTGCGCCGGTCACGATTGCAATTTTGTTTTCAAGGGAAATATTCATCTGGTTTGCCATGCCGCCGGTCTCATCGATGATGATGATGATGATGATGATAAGGTATCGACGATGCGAAGACAGGATTTCTAACGCCGCGGGGGGCAGAGCGCCGATTCGCTGGTGAAGGTTTCAGCTGTCGCGAAGTGCAATGAGCGGATCGACCTGAGCGGCGCGGCGGGCGGGCAAGTAGCTGGCAAGCACGGCGGCAGCGGCCAGCGTTGCGGCGGAGCCGAGGAAGGTGATGGTGTCCAGCTGGATGAAGTGGAACAACAAGCTCGCCATAAAGGCAGCCAGGCCGTAAGCTGCTCCCAGGCCGATCACAATGCCGAGGAAGGTGGGAAACAGCGTTCGCCAAAGGGTCATGCGCAGAACGTCGCTGGTGGTGGCTCCTAAAGCGATGCGGACTCCGATATCGCGCGTACGCTGCGCGACAAAAAAAGCGATGACGCCGAAGATCCCAGTGGCCGCGAGCAGGAGGGCAACCGCCGCATATTGCGTCATCGCATCGGCCGCGGCTCGCACGCCGGATGTCTGCTCGTACATATGACGGTCCATGCTCTTGACGTTGTAAATCGGAAGGTCCTGGTCCACTTTGCGGAGACTTGCCTGGGCGGCGCGCGCCAACAGATCAGGATCGTCGGCAGTGCGGATCAGGAATGTCGTGGAGCGCGGCGGGTGCTGTGCATACGAAACGTAGACCGCGGGTTCAGGCTGGTTGGTCAGCCAGTCCCGGACAATGTCGCCGGATACTCCAACGACCGTGGCCCATCGTGAGTCAGTGTTCCCGAACTGAATGCGCTGGCCGATGGGGTCAGAATTCGGCCAGTAACTGTGGGCCACGGATGCACTGAGGACTGCTACCGGCAGCGCATCTGCGCGGTCATGATCGGACAGGAAACGGCCACTGAGCATCGGCATGCCCATGGAGCGGAGATAGCCGGCGCTGACCGCTTCTATTTCCGGATTCAAATCGCTGGGGCGAGGTGCAGGCCGGCCCTCCACGATTAACGGAACAGTTGGCCCTTCTGACCAGACCGTTGACGCCTTCGCTCCCGGGAGGATGTTAAAGCCATCGAGAACTCTGTCGTAAAAACTGACCAGCCGCCTGTCGCTGTCGTACTGTGTGGCCGGCAGGGCAACTTCAAGCCGGAGGAGATTGCTTGGATTGTAACCGTAAGACCCGGCCAGTACCCTGTTGAACGCCTTCACCATAAAGCCCGCGCTCACCAGGAGCACGAGCGCCATGGCGACCTCATATCCAATCAGAATCGACTGAACGCGGCTGAGCCTGGAAGAGCCGCTCGACGTTCGCCCGCTTTGCTGCAGCGCCTCATTCAAATCGTTTGCGCCACTCTGATGAAGCAGATGAAATATGGCCGGCACAGAGGCAAGCACTCCGGTTGCAAGGGTGAGCAGAACCGTGTACGCCAGCACCGTGCCATCGACATGCATGGTTTGCAGTCCTGGCACCAGCGCGAAGACTTCGACAGGGATGCGCGCTTTCGTCGAGCTGATGTTCCAGCTGGCCAGGATCAATCCGCAAACTCCGCCCGCAATAGACATCAAAATACCTTCTGTGAGGAGTTGCCGCGCCAACTGAAAGCGGCTCGCCCCCAGCGCGGCCCGGACCGCAATCTCTTTCACCCGTCCGGTGGCGCGAGCAATCTGCAGGTTGCCGACGTTTGCGGCGGCGAGCAACAAGACAAACGTGGCGCAGCCCAGGAGCAGGAACACGAAGCGGCCGGTTACTTTATCGGTCAGTTCGCGGATCGGCACAACGGCAATCGTCATGGCTTCATTGGTTACGGGATATCGAAGTTGCAGGCCCTGCGCAATCTTCGCGGCCTCTTTGCTCGCCTGCTCCACTGTTACGTCCGGCTTCAACAAAGCGAGGGTTTGAAGTGTGCGATCGTGACGTTGCGAGCCTTCCTCCGGAGTAAAGCTCAGCGACGCCCAGATTTGATTGGAAAGCGGAAAATCAAAATCCGCCGGCATTACTCCGATGACGGTATAACTTTGACCACCCAAGGCAATCGACTTACCAACGGCCTCGGATGAACCCGCAAGCCGGCCTCTCCAGAAGGCGTTGCTGACGACCACCGTTCTGGCATTCGCCGCAGGCGCTTCGTCGCTTGAAAATGTTCGACCGAGAAGAGCACGGCCGCCTAGGATTTGGAAGAAATCACGCGACACCAGAACGGCTTGGACCCTTGTAGGGTCGGTGGTTCCAGTCAGGTTTACGTTCCACGCCCGGTAGGCTGCTGTCTTTTCGAAGGATGTAGTTTGCTGCTGCCAGTCCAAATAATTGGCCGGGGCGAATGGCTGCCGGTCGTCGACAGACTTGGCTGGGGTTTCCCAGACGGTCATGATTCGCTCTAGTTTCGGGAAAGGGAAGGGATGGAGAACTATGGCGTTCACGTCGATGAACGAAGTCAGATTGACGCCTATTCCCAAAGCTAGCGCCAGAATGGCAACTGCGCTCGCGATGGGCGTATGCAGGAGCATCCTGAGTCCGTAACGAAGGTCTTGCACGAAAGCCATAGCCACTTTGAGGGCAATTCCAGGGCCGTCTTGAAACACCTCTTTTATAAGCGCTTGAAGTGGCGAGCTAGCAGGGCAAACTGCCCGTTCCTGGGAATTTCGTCGCGTTTCCAACCACCTTGTGTGAGCCGGGTACCCCCGGTTTCAGAACGCCCTAGTCCCAACAGAGCAATTTCGATGCGGCAAAAACCGACCTACGCTCGTTACATGTTTCGCGAGCAGTTACGCAAGTCAATAGACAGGGCACAAGGGTTGTGGTGCGAGTTCTTTCATGACCAGGCGATGTGGCCCATGAATGGACGTTATCAATGCAGGACTTGCCT
>CBAAAA010000043.1:0-5101 GCA_964658695.1 uncultured Solirubrobacteraceae bacterium
TAGTTACTGGTAGTAGTGAGCAGTAGTAGTAGTTCGATTTAGAGTTCGATTCAAAGGATAAACAAAATGACGAAGTTGACGCCTTCAGAGCTGAAGGATGCTCTCGAATGCTGTGTACGGGCCAAACGCCCATCGATGGTCTGGGGTGACATGGGCATCGGCAAGTCCGAGATCCATCGCCAGGTCGCCGAAGCACTGGATCATGACTTCTGTGATTTGCGGCTGACTGGCCGCGACACCGTGGATCTGATCGGGCTTCCCCGGATCGAGAACGGGATGACTCAGTGGGCGACTCCCTCGTTCCTGCCCCGGCCAGGCAAGCGGCCATGGCTGCTGTTCCTCGACGAGATCAATCGCGCTAACCAGGCCATGCTCAACATGTCGCTGCAGCTGGTGCTGGACCGCAGACTGGGCGACTATACGCTGCCTAGTGATTGCGTGGTGCTGTGCGCTGGCAACTACGAATCGGATCCCGGTGTGATTCGTATGAGCGGCGCGATGAAGCAGCGGCTCGAACATCTGCACTTGACGGCAGATGTGACGGAATGGCTCAAATGGGCCGTGCAGAACGGGCTTGAGCCGTCTACGATCGCGTTCATTCAGTTTCGCCCGGAGCTGCTGCATCGATTCGACCCGAAAGAGCTTTGCAGTCCGAACCCGCGGGCCTGGAAGTTCGTATCCGACATCCTGTGGGCCGGGCCCAAGCCGAACGTGGAGCGGGCGCAGGTCGAAGGGCATGTGGGTGAGGCAGTCGCCGGCGAGTTTGCTGGCTTCCGTCGGCTGTATAAGAACCTGCCGAACATGGCGAACATCCTGCTGCATCCCAAGACCGCTCCGGTCCCGGATGTGACTGAGGTATCGACTATGTATGCGATCGCAGCCGCGCTGTCTCGCAAGGCTGACCCGTCCAACTTCGGCAGGATCATCACGTACATGAACCGCTTGCCGAAGGAGTTCGGCACGCTGTGTATCCACATGGCGACAGCCGATCAGAACAGAGCCAAGACGCTGATCGCAACGCCAGAGTACACCAACTGGACGATCGAGAACGAGGCCGCATGACGCATATCGCCAAGAAGGACGAGAAGCTGTGGGTCTACAGCATGGGCAAGCGGTTTCAGATCACAGCGATCTTCACCGACCTGGACGAGAGCAACGCGTACATGGCCATGGCAAATCATCGGGACGAATCGGTGATCGCGTGCTTCGGGCCATTCATTTTTTTAGCTGACAGGTACATGGACGTAACAGTATGAACAACGAACAAATCGAACGACTCGCCCAGGAGATCTGGGACGCAATGGATAAGAACGAAAGGCACGGTGTACGGTTCGGGATGTTCCCGGCTGGCAAGATGCGGGATGCGGAAACGAAGCTGGCCGCCGTCGGGGTGAGCAGCCGGCCGCTCTCCTCGGCGCTGATGGCGATCGCCGAGAAGAACGGAGGGATGCGCGGCTAATCCTACAGTTCTACAATTCGACACTTCGATAAATAGACAGTGAAACTGGACGGGGCAACCCGTCCTTTCGTGCGTAATGGCCACACGTACCTGAAGATCAGGCCTCGAAAGAACCAAAGGATAAACAGAATGGCACGAAAAGACAAAGCAACCAAGACGACCGTCCCGGTCGAGCCGATTCCCGGCACACCGGAGCGTAGCCAGACCCACGTGGATATCAGCCAGCGAGCCGTGCTCGTGACGCTGAATCTCCGGCAGTGGGGTGCAACCGCTACCGACGAGCGCATCACTGACGAAGTCGCGGCCCGGGAAGGGATCGGCGAGCAGATGGGACGTTATGAGAAGAAGCTGGTCACCAAAGAGGCACTGGCCAAGCTCAAGAGCGCTTACGGCAAGCTGCGTTCGACGGTGAATCAGTACACCCTGCCGTGGGGCGAATGGAGCACGCGCATCTGTTCGTCAGCCGCGTATCCCAAGATGCGGCCCGAAGCCGACAAGCTGATTCGCGAGATCGAGCAGTTGTTCCGCGACGAGTTTGAGGCGATCGATCCAGCGACCGGGGAATCCCGCTACGAATCGATCAAGGTCGAGGCCAAGCGCCAGTTGAACGGTTCGTATCGTGAGTCGGACTACCCGACGCTGGACGAGCTGAAACGAAAGTATCGGATCAAGCTTTCGGTGAGTCCTGTCCCGTCCGCGCAGGACTTCCGTGTGGATCTGTCCAGAGAGATTCTGGACAACGTCAAGGCCGACCTCGAGGCCAGGGCGAATGAACGGGTGGGCGATGCGATGAAGGGCGTGTTCGCTGAGCTGAAGACGCTGGTTGAACGGCTGGTGGCTGCCTTACGGGAGCCCGAAGATGCAGTCAAGCTTCCGACCGCTGAAGAGATCTCTGGGATGTTCACTCGGGGTGAGATGACACTGGCGCGGTTGGAGGAGATTCAAGCGCAGCTGACCAAGTTCGGTGAGGCGAAGGCGCAGACCGGGATTCGCAAGGATCTGCTGGATGGCATCAGCAACTTCATCGAGATGCTGCCGTACTTGAACGTGACCGATGATCCGGCACTGAACGAGTTCGCCGAGCAGATCGGCGAGCTGGTCGCGGCGCGCACCAGCAACACCAAGGATCTCGCCAAAGACCTGCGCGAGAACGCTTCGCTGCGCGTGGACGTTCGCAAGGAGGCAGAAGCCATCCTGGCCCACATGAACGATTTCCTGGGCTGATCGGCAGACGGCGGGCGGCTTCGAAAGAGGCCGCTCCGGGCCTGCTGATTGGTGGGAAGGATAAACAATGCGAACGAGACTGACCTGGGTGGAGATCCCCTGCAAGCGATCAAGCGATGATTCACCGGAAGTGATCACGGTGGAAGTGATGGAGGACGGCGCGGCGCTGCCACGTGGAGCACGGTTTGAGATGAACCGCCCTCCGTGTGGACAGATCCGCACGTTTGTGACGGTGGAAGGCCAAGTGAAGGCTATCGACCTGGATGCCCTGGAGGAACGCTAATGGCTGGAGTCACGGTTTACAACAGCCAGTATCCGGACGGCCACGAGCAAGGCAGCATCGACTTCCGCGATGTCGCCAAGTGGATCGAGCACGACGGGACGTGGGCCGAGTTCGTGCTGCTGGTGCGACAGGCCATCGAGGAAGAGGTTGCCAGTATCGACGGCATCCTGCCCTATGTGTTCGATTCGCACATCTTGACCAGCCGGATATTTTTCCAAGCTTGCAGGGATCGCCTGGCGACCGCCTTAGTGGAGATCGAGAAGTGCGTAGCAGTAGAGGATCGAAAGGATAAACAATGAACGAACAACCGTTTGACCCGGCGAATGTGAAGAAGCGGCTCATCGTCGAGCAGCCGTTCTGGGGCACCTGCGCCTACCATCTCGTCTGGAAGCCGGACACAAGCATCGAGACGCTCCGGACGGATGGCACATACGTTCGCTTCAACCCGGCCTACATGCAGAGCCGGACAGCGAACGAGCAACTCTTTTGCGCGGCCCATGAGACGGGCCACAATACCTTCGGCCATCTGTGGCGCCGCGGTGACCGTGATCCGGCCGAATGGAATACAGCTTGTGATTATGCTCTGAACCTGCACTTGGTGGATGCCGGGTTCATCGCGCCGGCAGGCGTCTTATTGGATGAACGGTTTCGCGGGATGTCGGCAGAGCAGATCTACTCGCTACGCGCCAAAGAGAAAGCACAGTCGCAGCCGCAACCGGAGCCTGAGCCGGACCCTGAGCCTGAGCCGGAGGACGAAGACGAGGACGAGGAGATCGATCAAGAGTCGGAGGATGCTCCCGAGTCGGAATCGGATCAGCCAGGCGGAGATGAGGACGACGACGATTCGCAGGACGGAGACGAACCTGGAGATGAAGATTCGGAAGGCGATGGTGACGAGCCAGGAGATGAAGATGGCGACCCCCAGGACGACGGTGGCGAGGCTGATGGGGATGGGGAGGGTGACGGGGAGGGCGGCGAGGGAGAGGGCGCTGGCAACGGCCCTCCGTCGCTTATGCCGGGATGTCCAACCGGCGACTTCGTGGATGCCCCGATTGCAGAGCCGGGCGATGAAGGTCCAGCGCCACTGACCGAAGCGGACTGGCAGGGGATCGCGGCCGAGGCCGAGACGATCTCTGACAAGGCTGGCCTGCTGCCTGGGTTCCTGAAGCGCGCGATCGACGCCAGCCGTGAGGCGCAGGTCGATTGGAAAGCGGAGTTGCAGGACTTCATGACCAACACCGTGGCCAGCGACGAGACCTCGTTCGCCAGGCCGAATCGCCGCTTCATCCATTCGGGTCTGTACCTGCCCGGTGTGGTGAAGGAGAACGTCGGACCGATTGTGTTCGGCGTCGACGTGTCCGGTTCCATCACGCAGGACATGTTGAACGTGTGTGCCGCTGAGTTCAACGGGTTGCTTCGGGACGCCAAACCGGAGCGCGTGTACGTCGTGTACTGCGACTGCGCGATCTGTGGCGTGGAAGAGTTCGCGCCGGATGAGGATGTCGTGCTCAAGCTGCCCGACAACGGCGGTGGCGGCACGGCCTTTCAACCGCTGTTCGATCTGGTCGAGACAGAGGGTTGGGATCCGGAAGCGGTGGTGTACTTCTCCGATCTTTACGGCGACCGTCCAAAAGAGCCGTCGTATCCCGTACTGTGGCTCACGCCGATGCACTCGCGCGAGGTCGCTCCGTTCGGAAGGATCATACAGATCCCATAGGCCAGGTAAGCGGACACGCGGCGCATCGGCTTACAAAGCTGGTGCGTCGAAGCCCGTTGATCGGGACAAAGGATAAACAGAATGGACCCGGAAGCAAATCTTAAAGAAGCTTTGGCGCTGGCCGGCATGATCGTACGCCGGGAAGAATCGGAAGACGCGCTGCGCCTTGCCGAGTTACTGATCGCACTCGACGAGTGGATCCACAAGGGCGGTTTCCTTCCCGCCCGATGGAGCCAGGTTTTGTGAGAACGCGACTGTTGAAGCTCTCGCGGATCGAAGAGAACCTGGTGGACCTCCAGGCTGATCTGGCAGGGACTGTCGGTAGCTGTCCGGTTTGTGGCGCCTATCGCTCTGCGGACCTTGAGGAGCCGGAGGCTGTTAAAGCTATCCGCTCCTTCCTGGATTGGGTGCGTAAGGC